>DAIOEI010000446.1:0-2422 GCA_036746335.1 Hydrogenophaga sp.
CGTTCTGGAACCGCCGCGCCTCCAGCGCCACGCCCACGAGCGACTGGTTGATGACGGCGGTGGGGCCGCCGCCCTGGGCGACGAGGATTTTTCCGGACGGCATGCTGAACTCCTTTGAGGCTGCACGAGCATATTGAAACACCGATTTCACTGGTTCTTCGGAAACCAGTACTCCGCTTTCACGCCGAGCGGATTGAGGGGATTGGGCTCAAGCACTGCCAAATCCTGCCAGTTACCGCGTTGCTCAAGCATCGCAAGTGCACACATCGCACCCAACGCTGCGTCGCGGACATGGTGCCCATCGCCTTGAAGAACCGGCGAGTCCGCAAAGGCCTTCAATTCAGGCGCAACAGCGAGCAGCGCCTTAGGGTGCGCCTCCGTAATGCGTGCGGCAGCCCACCGATGACGAACCAGATGCGCGGCGATTGCACCTTCTACCAAGCATGCCCCCTGCAGCGAGTTGACGTGACTGACAGTTCCACCACGGCCACCCTCGCGGCAAACCTGTGATCGGACAAAGGCATCGGCAGCGCGGTCACCGGATATCGTCCAGAACAACGGGGCATCGATTCCGACAGCCGCCGGATCGTCTTCAAGGTTCGAGGCAGCTGCCGCGATGGCCGCGCGCGCACCCGTACACACACCACCCGCGATAAATCGCGCCGTTTCGAACGTTCCCTCAAGAACTACCCAGCCAAAAGCATTCTTCCCACCGGGATCAAGGCCTAGAACAAACACTGAACCCCCGAGACGAACACGTTTGAGGCAGCCATCAGGCCACGATCCGAAACTCCGTCGCTTTCGCCACCGGTCGCACGTGATTCTTCTCTCGCTGCATTTCGATCAATCCATAGTTGGCCATGGTCTTGAGGGTGCGCGACAGGTTGCTGGTGCGGCGGCCGGTGAGTTCGGCCAGCGAGGTGATGGACTCGGGATTGTTCTCGGAAATCAGCTTGAGCAGGGCGCGGTTTTCATCGCTCAGCACCTCGGCCAGCGAGCGCATGGATGTGAACCAGATCTTGGGTTCCGACGCCTTGGGCTTGTATTCACCTCGGGCGATGGACAGCACGCGGGCGCGGATTTTTTCCTGCGGCATGATGCCGATGACGATGGATTTCATGATCGTTTGATCTCCTGCAAAACCTGATCGACTTCCTTGAAGAAATCGCTCAGCAGTTGGTGGGCGTCCTGAAACGCGTAGGGCACGCCCTTGTCGCTGGCGTGCCGGTGTTTGTGGTCGTAAGGCAACCGCATGCCGGCAAACTTGAACTTCTTCGGCGGCTTGACCGCATGCGCGTTGTCATAGCCCAGAATGCGTCTCCCGTACGGCTCGTGCAGGGTGAGCGAGTAACGGATTCCATGCGGGATGAAGGCACTCGGCTCGACCCGCCATGCCTCGATCTTGATCCAGTAGCCGTCACCCTGATCGATGATCTGATCGTGAAGATCGATCAGCGTGGAAATTCCCGATGCTTCTTGTCCCATTGAAACATATTATCAACGGATGATAATCTTGTCAGCAGCTGATGGGTCAACCCAGAATGGCCGGGTTCGCCTGCCACAATACCCAGTTGAGGTACGAGGCAAATGCCACCCAGGCCAGGTAAGGCAACAGCAACAGGCCCGCCAGCGGCTTGATGCGCCAGAAGGCGGCGCAGGTGAGCGCGATCAGCACCCAGAACACCAGTACCTCGGCGAACGCCCAGCCACCCATTTTCCATGCGAAGAAGAGCCAGCTCCACAAGGCGTTGGCCGCAAGCTGCGCCATAAACAGGCCGAGCGCCCAGCGCCGGGCTGCAGGCTCGGCCGGCGCGCGCCAGACCAGCCAGGCGGCGAAAGCCATCATGGTGAACAGGATCGTCCACACCGGGCCAAACAGCCAGCCGGGTGGCGCCCAGTCAGGCTGCACCAGCGCGCTGTAGAAGGTTTTGGCGTTGACCGATGCCGCTGCACCGGCTGAGGCCGTCAGGAAACACAGGGCGATCCAGCCGGCCAAGCCGAGCCCTTGCTGGGTAGGGGTGCGATGTGTGTGCTGGATCGTCATGGCGTGGGAAGCAAAGGGGTCGGTTGGCAAAGGCATCCACCGGCTGCAACAAGGCCGCAACGGGCGAGGGATTGGCGAGCTAGCCACATGCGCATCGTAGTGGGGTTTGGAACACCACTGGGTTCGGTACCGCACATCCACATGCCGCGTGGTTCAAGCAACGCCCTTACCCATGCGAAACTGCTGCAGATGAAAACCTTTTTCAATCCCCACCATGCCCTGCACCAGGGGCGCGAAGAGATGTTCCGGGGCCGCATGGTGCCTTGCCACGAAGTACCGGCACGCCTGGATTTTGTTCTGGCCGCGTTGCAACAGCGATCGCTGGGCGGCCTGCACACGCCACAGGTGGCCGACGCGCAGCTGGATGCAGCCATTGCC
>DAIOEI010000447.1:0-2402 GCA_036746335.1 Hydrogenophaga sp.
CACGGTGGGGCCGCTGGCGATGACGCTCACGTCGTCGCCCGGCACGTCGCTGATGGTCAGCGTGACGACCCGCGCCGGTGCGCAGGCCGCCGCCAGCCGCCCGCCCTTGATGGCCGAGAGGTGCTTGCGCACGGTGTTCATCTCGCCGATGTGGGCCCCGCTGTCCAGCAGCTGGCGGTTGATACGCTGTTTGTCTTCCAGCGTGAGGCCCTCGCAGGGCAGGGTCAGCAGGGCTGAGCCGCCGCCGGAGACGAGGCACAGCACCAGATCGTCTGCCGTCAGGCCCTGCGTGAGCTGCAGGATGCGCTGCGCAGCGCGAAGACCGGCGGCATCGGGCACCGGGTGCGCAGCTTCCACCACCTCGATGCGCTGCGGCAAGCCTTCAGGGCGCGGCGGGGTGTGCTGGTAACGCGTGACGACCAGGCCGGAGAGCGGTGCGTCGGCCGGCCACAGCGCCTCCACCGCCTGCGCCATGGCGCCACCCGCCTTGCCTGCGCCGAGCACCAGGGTGCGCCCTTTTGGCGGCGGAGGCAGGTGGGCGGCGGTGTTGTGCAGCGGCAGGGCGCGCTGCACCGCCACGTCGTAGAGATGGCGCAGCAGCGCGCGGGGTTCGTCGATCACAGGCGAGATCCGTTGGCGCAGCGCCCGTGCGCAGCCAGCCAGCCCAGGCCGGCCTGGGTACCGCCCGGCCCCTGGTCGGCGGGGAAATACTCACAGCCCACGTGGCCCTGGTAGCCGATGCGCTCCAGCCAGTCGAACACAAAGGCGTAGCGGATCTCGCCGCTGCCCGGTTCAGCGCGGCCCGGGTTGTCGGCGATCTGGACGTGAGCGATCAGCTCAAGGTGGCGCTGCAAGGTGCTGGCCAGTTCGCCCTCGGTGCGCTGCGCGTGGTACAGGTCGTATTGCAGGAACAGGTTGTCCAGACCGTACTGCTCGCGCAACGCGCCGATCAGGGTCAGGGCAAGTGCCGGCCGGTTGACCAGGAAACCGGGGATGTCAAAGCGGTTGATCGGCTCGACCAGCAGTTTCAAACCGTGGGGCGCGAGAGCCCGCGCGGCATACACCAGGTTATCGCTCAGGGTGGCGAGGGCCAGCGCCTCGCCCGCCTCTGCTGGCGGAACGCCTGCCAAGACATTGAGCTGCGGAACGCCAAGCGCCACGGCGTAAGCGATGGCTGTCTCGACGCCGGCACGAAACTCGCCCACCCTGCCCGGGTGGCAGGCGATGCCGCGTTCGCCCGCCGCCCAATCGCCTGCGGGCAGGTTGTGCAGCACCATGCGCTGGCCGTTGGCGGACAACAGCGCCACCAATTCATCAGCGGGATGGGCATACGGGAACTGGCATTCGACCGCATCGAAACCGCTGGCTTTGGCCGCTGCGAAGCGCTGGGGAAACGGCCGGTCGGTGAACAGGGTGCTGAGGTTGGCTGAGAATGCAAACATGTTGCGCATTGTGGCGCAGCATTTTTCAGAACGTGCCATGAACACCCTGCTGATCCACAACGCCACCTGCATCGCCACCTTCGACCACGACGACCCGGCGCAGGGTCGCGAACTCAAGAACGCGTCGCTCTTTGTGCGCGACAACGTCATCGAATGGATCGGACCCAGCGCCGAGCTGCCGCGCGCGCTGCTCGAATCGGCCGGCGAGACCATTGACGCCAGTGGCCACCTGGTGACGCCCGGTCTGGTGAACACCCACCACCACATGTACCAGTCGCTCACGCGCGCCATACCCGGCGTGCAGGACGCGGAACTGTTCGGCTGGCTGCGCGGCCTGTATCCGATCTGGGCCGGGCTGACGCCCGAAATGGTGCAGGTCTCGACCCAGGTGGCGATGGCCGAGCTGCTGCTCAGCGGTTGCACCACCAGCAGCGACCACCTCTACATCTATCCCAATGGCGTGCGGCTGGAGGACAGCATCGAGGCCGCGCAGCGCATCGGCATGCGCTTCCTGGCCACGCGCGGCAGTATGAGCGTGGGCCAATCGCAGGGTGGGCTGCCGCCCGACCGGGTGGTGGAACACGAAGACACGATCCTGAAAGACAGCCAGCGCCTGATCGAGACTTGGCACAGCGCGGCGCACGGTGCCATGGTGCAGGTGGCGCTGGCACCGTGTTCGCCGTTTTCGGTGAGCCCAGCCTTGATGAAACAGAGCGCCGAACTGGCCCGCAGCTTCAAGGGCCTGGGGGTGCGCCTGCACACCCACCTGGCCGAGAACGACCACGACATCGCCTACAGCCGTGAAAAGTTCAACAAAACCCCGGCGCAATACGCCCAGGAGCTGGGTTGGCTGGGCGACGACGTGTGGCACGCGCATTGCGTAAAGCTGGACGACGAAGGCATTTCGCTCTTTGCCGCCAGCCGCACCGGCGTGGCGCATTGCCCCTGCAGCAACATGCG
>DAIOEI010000448.1:0-2390 GCA_036746335.1 Hydrogenophaga sp.
AGCAGAAAACGTTCGACGGCGTCGGCAAAGGCCGGGTGGGCCAGCCAGTGTGCGCTGGTGGTGCGTGTGGGCAAGAGGGCGCGCGCCATCTTGTGTTCGCCCTGAGCGCCACCTTCGAACCGCCGGTAGCCACGTTCAATGCACCAAGCCAGCGGCTGGTAGTAGCAGGCCTCGAAGTGAAGGCAATCTACACGCTCGAGCGCACCCCAGTAGCGGCCATAAGCCACCCGCGCGGCCGGGTCGATGGCGATCAGGCTGCAGGCGATCGGGCGTCCATCGCGTTCGGCCACAAAGAGCAGCCAGTGGTCGGGCATGTCGCGGGCCATGGCCTCGAAAAATGTGGGCGTGAGGTAAGGCGCGTTGCCGTGTTCCAGGTAGGTTTGCTGGTAACAGCGGTAGAAGAACGTCCAGTCTTCAGCGGTGATGCCTGTTCCCTGCGCCCAGCGGAACTGCACGCCGGCCTCGGTCACCTTGCGCCGTTCTTGCCGGATTTTTTTCCGCTTGTCCTGCTGCAGGCTGGCCAGAAAATGTTCGAAGTCTTGAAAGGGCGGGGCATGGTCAGCCGCAGCGCCCGGCACCTCGTCTGGGGTGTCAAGGCAGGTAGCTGGCAACGGCACTTCGTTGGTCCAGTGGAACTGCACGGTGTGCCGCAGCATCATGCCGGCAGCCAGACAGGCTTGTTGGTCTTGCTCTCGCAAAAACAGCAGGTGCAGCGATGAAAGCGCTTCCGTGCTGGCGTGTTCGATGAGGGCTTGCACCAGGGCGTTGCGAGCTGCGGCGCTGCGCGCCAGCAGGCGCGCGCCGGGCACCGGTGTGAACGGTACCGCGACCAGCCCCTTGGGGTAGTAGGGCAGCCCGTGCTGCTGGTAGGCCTGGGCCCAGGCCCAGTCGAACACGTATTCGCCGTAGGAATGGTGCTTGAGGTAGAGCGGGCAGGCGGCATGCAACTGGTCGCCCAGCCAGAGCGTGATGAAGCGCGGCGTCCAGCCCGTGTCGTCCACAGCGCTGCCACTCTCGTGCATGGCCCTCAGGTAGGCATGGCGGACAAACGGGCTGGCGTCGGGTTCAAAGTCCAGCAGAGCATCCCAGTCGGATGCTGCAACTTCCCCCGGGTGTGCGAGCACCCGAATGACATAATTCTCAAGCGTCATGGCATTCCCAGGCTGCCCCGAGCCAAGCGCGAAGACCCGTGCACCCTGCGCCCGCGGGCCTGCTTTTTTGGGCCTCTGTTTTTTTAACCATTCCTGCTCCGATGACGATCACCACCTGCGTGGCGCAACTCAATTTTGTGGTCGGTGACCTGGCCGGCAATGCCCGCAAGATCATCGACGCGGCTCGCTCAGCCCATGCGCGCGGGGTGGATGTGTTGATCACGCCCGAGCTGGCGCTTTGTGGCTACGCGGCCGAAGACCTTTTTCTGCGGCCCGCCTTCCTGAACGCCTGCGATGATGCACTGCGCGAGGTGATGGCGCAGACGGCCTCGCTCAAAGGCCTCACCCTGGTGGTGGGCCATCCGGCACGGGCCGATCTCCGGGAGGATCGCGAGTTGGCCTTGGCCGAGCGCAGCGTGTCAGTTGCGCGGCTGTACAACGCCGCCAGCGTGTTGCGCGATGGGCAGCTTCAGCTCTGTTACGCCAAACGCGAGTTGCCCAATTACCAGGTGTTTGACGAGCGGCGCTATTTTGTGCCGGGTTCGGCGGTCGGCGTGCTGGACGTGCCCACGCGACAGGGTGGCACGGTGCGCCTGGGTTTGCTCATTTGTGAGGACGCGTGGTTCGATGCGCCCGCAGCCGATGCCCGCGACGCGGGCGCCCAGATGCTGGTGGTGATCAACGCATCGCCCTTCCATGCGGGCAAAGGCGGTGAGCGTGAAGCCCGCATGGGTGAGCGGGCCAGGGCAGTGGGCCTGCCATTGCTGTATGCCCACCTGGTGGGTGGGCAGGACGAAATTGTGTTCGAGGGCCGCAGCTTTGTGCTGGATGCGCAAGGCGCCCTGGCCGGGCGGGCCATCAGCTTTGAGGAAGCCCTGTTTGATACGGTCTGGTCGCACAACGGCAAAGGCTGGCAGATCCAGGCAGCCGTCGACCGCGATCACAGCGCCGAGGCCGACCTGTGGCACGCACTGGTGCTCGGTGTGCGCGATTACGTGGGCAAGAACGGGTTTCCCGGTGTGCTCCTGGGGTTGTCTGGCGGCATCGATTCGGCGCTGGTGCTGGCCATTGCGGTGGATGCCCTGGGCAAAGACCGGGTACGCACGGTCATGATGCCTTCACCCTATACGGCCGACATCTCCTTGGCGGACGCGCGCGACATGGCTGCGCGACTGGACGTGCGTTACGACGAAATCGACATCGCACCCGAATTCGAATCCTTCAAGGCTTCGCTGGCTC
>DAIOEI010000449.1:0-2388 GCA_036746335.1 Hydrogenophaga sp.
TTCTGGAGGAGCTTGAGGACTTCGAGGTTGTCGCCCTCAATCATGAGGTTCTGCGTGGTGTCCCAATCCACGCTGTCTTCCGGGCAGGGGCGCAGGGTGCCGGTGCTGGGAGTCAGGGCGAGCTGGCGGGCGCGGCGCTTGCCATGCCAGTTGAGGCCGTATTTCTCCTCGGCATCGGTGACGGTCCGGTCGCCCACGAGCTGCTTGAGCACGTCCAGATTCACCGCCACGCCATCCGGCCCCTCGGTGACGAGTTCGGGGAACAGCGCCCGCAGTGCGGCGAGGTTTTCGACGGCGAGGTCGGGGGACTGGGTTTCGGGGTCGTTGGTGGTGAGTTTCTGCATGGCTCAGGATCTTCCTTGGTTTTCTATCAGCGCCCGCTCGCGCTCGATTTCGCGCTGAAGCTCGGCTTCGCTGGGCAGGGTGAATCGGTACTTGGCGGCAAACAGTTGCTGACTGTCTTGCAGCACGGAGTAATGCGCTACGGCGGCGTTCTTCTCCGAGCAAAGAATCAGGCCGATCGTGGGGTTGTCGCCTTCGACCCTGGCATGGGCTTCGTACATGCGGACGTAGCCGTCCATCTGGCCGATGTCTTGGTGCGTCAGCTCGCCGATTTTCAGGTCGATGAGCACGAAACACTTGAGCAGGTAGTTGTAGAACACCAAATCGACATAGAAATCTTTGTCGTCGAAGCGCAGGCGCTTTTGCCGGGCGACGAAGGAGAAGCCGCGTCCCAGCTCCAGCAAGAAGTGCTGCAGCTTGCCGATGATGGCTTGTTCGAGCTGATGTTCATGCAGTTGCGGCACCTGTGGCAGATCAAGGAATTCCAGCACATAGGGGTCTTTGAGCATGTCCAGCGGGGTAAGCGGCGTCGGCTCGTGGTTGACGCTTTCGCGCATGGCGGCCTGGTCGGTGCTGGCCAACAGGCGCTCGTAAAACAGGCTGCCTATTTGTCGCTCCAGGTCGCGCCGCGACCAGTTGCCTTGAGCGGCTTCGGTTTCGTAGAACTGGCGAGCTGCGCTGCTTTCAACCCGCATCAGGGCGCGGTAGTGTGACCAGCTCAGATTGGGGTAAAAACCGGGCAGAGATTCGCTACCCGCTGGGTAGCTTATTGGATTGAGTGCATCGGAGACAGCCCATTGGCTACCCGATGGGTGGCGAATCGATACAGCCCGTTCAGAGTACGTCTGATAGAACTGCCGGAAGTTTTTCAGGTTGGCGGCGGAATACCCCGTGCCGTAGCGCTCGATGAGGCGTTTTGACAGGTCGGCAATCAAGGCGTTGCCGTACTGCGCCCGCGCTTCACCCCCTTGCAGTACCTGGACGATTTCACGGCCAATCAGCCAGTAGGTCGTCACGGTTTCGTGATTGACAGTGCGAAGCACCCGTCCTCGCGCCGATTCCAGAATGCTGGCCACGCGATCAAACAATGCGGCCATTTCACCGCTGGCCAACAAGGATGATTTCTTCATAAGTGTTTCCTTGCGGCAGCCTGGGCCGCCTCCACGCGCTTGAGTTCCAGGTTCAGCGCCACGCGCCGCGCCATCTGCTTCTCCTTCGCGGCGGTGGCCCGCAGGCGGGCGATCTCCGCGTCGAGCCGCGCGCATTCTTGCAGGGCGTCGCGCCGGGCCGAGGCGCGTTCGGTGTTGGCGGCGACCGCGAAGGCGCCGGTCACGCGGGCGGCTTGCAGCGCCAGCAGCGTGTCGATCCAGCCCTGATACAGCGCAAACAGCGTGGTGCGCGGCTGTTTGCCCAGCGCCAGGGCATCACGGAAGGCCGACCAGCGTTCGCCATCGTGCGCCGCGTCCCACGCGGCGGCGACCACGACGCCCTCCAGCACCGTCTTGCCCGCCTCGCCCTGCGACCAGCGCTTGTGGGCGGCGGACAGTCCGAGCGGTTCGCCTTGTTGCGTCAACAGCAGCAGCGGATAGGGCACGGCCCGATGCACGAGTTCCACCAGCCGCGTCGCCTTGGCCGCGGCCCGCAGAGTGAGACGCAGCACGGCGATCTCCAGATACTCCCGCACGTCGTCGCGGTACTCGGGAATGCCGATGGTGGTGGGCTTGAGCGCCGCCAGCCAGAGCAGCTCTTCGACACCGTCGCTGATGACGCGCTTGTCGGCGGCCGTGGGCGCGCCGTTCTCGAGCAGCAGCTTCTTGGGTACGCGCTGATTCACGCGGCTGCTGGCGGGCAGGTCGAGGGCTTCGATCAGCGAGTCGCCGTTCACCCGGCCGCCTCGGGTAGCACCGCCAACCAGGCCACCACCTCAAAGTCGTTGATGCCGGCAAACTCGCCCTTCATGGCATGAGTGCCGCCGGGGGTGAACAGGCTGGCCACGGCGCGTTCTTCGCTCTTGCCTGCAATGGAGGCGACGGCCGCGGCGAGCAG
>DAIOEI010000450.1:0-2387 GCA_036746335.1 Hydrogenophaga sp.
CCGATGTGAGCATACAGCTGAGCCTGCCCGACAAACTGGTGGTCATGGGCGATGCAGTGGAGCTGCACCGCGTGTTCTCCAACCTGCTGGAAAATGCGATCCGCTACGGGCGCGACCCGGTAACGGCGGTGGTGCGGGTCGAAATCGCTGCCAAGGTGAAAGACCACTCGGTGCTGATCAAGCTCCGCGACCACGGCAAAGGCGTGCCGCCCAGCATGCTGGAGCAGCTGACACAACCCTTCTTTCGCGGCGATGCTTCGCGCACCTCGGCCTCGGGCACCGGCTTGGGCCTGGCCATTGTGGACCGCGCCATTGCCCGCATGGGCGGGCGGTTTGCGCTGGCCAACAGCTCTACCGGCGGCCTCTCGGCCCACATCAAACTGCCTTTGGCCAAAGACTGAGCGCAGCTTCGCTGCAGACGCCTCAGGCCTTGGCCACCAGCAGGGTCACCGACCGCGCCTCGATCGACAAGCCTTGGCCAACCGGGCCCAGCCGCTCGGCCGTTTTGGCCTTGATGTTGACCCGGCTTACAGGAATGTCCAGACACGCGGCAATGCGCGCGCACATGGCAGCCCGGTGTGGTGCCAGTTTGGGCGCCTGCGCGATCACCGTGCCATCGACATTGCCGATGTCGTACCCCGCTTCGCCCACCCGCCTGGCGGCTTCTGTCAGCAAGGCCGCCGAATCGGCACCGCGAAAGCGCTCATCGGTGTCTGGAAAGTGCGTACCGATGTCGCCGAGCCCTGCGGCACCCAGCAGCGCATCGGTGATGGCGTGCAGCAGCACGTCGGCATCCGAATGGCCCAGCAGCCCCATGTTGTGCGGTATGGTCACACCGCCAATGACCAAGGGCCGACCCGGCACCAAGGCGTGTACGTCCCAGCCTTCACCGATGCGAAAAGGAAAGTGCTCTGTCGTCATGTTCGGCTCTTCAGAATGGCTTCGGCCAGTGCGAAGTCTTCGGGATAGGTAACCTTGAAATTCTGCGCACTGCCCGGCACCAGCCGCGGCGACTGCCCGGCCAGTTCCATGGCGCTGGCCTCGTCGGTGATGCCGTCAAAGCCGGATGCCGCGCGGGCCGCGAGTGCCGCTTGCAGCGCGCCGATGCGGAACATCTGCGGTGTCTGGGCCAGCCACTTGTCGGAGCGGTCCACTGTGGCGGCCACACGGCCCGCCGTCTCGGTCTTGAGCGTGTCCGGCAGCTTCAGGGCCAGCAAGCCCCCCACCGGGTCGGCCAGGCAGGCGTCGATCAGCGCATCGATCTGTGCCGGTGTGATCAGGCAGCGGGCGGCGTCGTGCACCAGCACCCAGTCTGGTGGCTGGGCGCCAGCTTCGAGCAGCGCCTGCAAGCCGTTGAACACACTCTGGGCCCGCGAAGCGCCACCACGGTGCGACAGCACCACGCGGGGATGCTGCACCGGCACAAACCCATCACCCGGCGCCAACACCACCATGACCCGCCCGATCCGCTGAACCGCCTGGAAGGCAGCCAGGGTGTGCTGCACCAGCGGCAGCCCCAGCAAAGGTTCGTACTGCTTGGGCCCGGTGGTCCCGGCCCGGGACCCGGTGCCCGCACAAGGCAACAAGGCAAACAGGCGCGCCCCGGCCCCGCCCGTTGCGGCAATGGGGGTTGTTGTGGCGTGAGCGTCGGTCATGGCAGCCCTGCATTTTAGAATCGACCTCATCGCACCCCCCTTCCAGCCGAAGGGGGGTGTTCGTCATTTTTTCGGCAACCCCTCATGCAACTGCCCAAACTGCTTCCTGGCAAACGCTTCCATTTGCCACGTCCGGCCGGCGCCGCCGACGCCCTGCTGCTGGCGCAACTGGCCCTGCGCGACAAAACCGCCGGCCGCACCACCGCCATCGTCACCGCCGACGCCACCGACGCCCAGCGCCTGTTGGACGAAATGGCGTTTTTTGCACCCGATCTGCGCTGCGCCCTGTTTCCCGACTGGGAAACCCTGCCCTACGACACGTTTTCACCCCACCAGGACCTGATTTCCGAGCGCCTGGCCACGCTTTGGCGCATCCACACCCGAGGCCGCTCGCACGACCCGCAGGCCGGTGCCGACGTGGTGCTGGTGCCCGCCACCACCGCGCTCTACCGGCTGGCGCCGCCCTCGTTTCTGGCCGGCTACACCTTCCACTTCAAGGTCAAGCAGAAGCTGGACGAGGCCCAATTCAAGGGCCAGCTCACCCTGGCGGGCTACAACCATGTGACCCAGGTGGTGAGCCCCGGCGAATACGCGGTGCGCGGCGGTCTGATCGACCTCTTCCCCATGGGGTCGCAGGTACCTTACCGGGTGGACCTGTTCGACGACGAGATCGACAGCATCCGCACCTTCGACCCCGACAGCCAGCGCAGCCTGTACCCCGTGCCCGAGGTG
>DAIOEI010000451.1:0-2379 GCA_036746335.1 Hydrogenophaga sp.
CAGATCGCGCGCGAGTTCGGCATCGAGCCGCTGGCCGACAAGCTGTTTGCCGACCCGACGCTGGACCCGCTGGCCGAGGCGGCGGCGTTCACGAAGCCCGCCGAGGTCTTGGACGACGGCAAGCCGGGGGCCGATTTCTCGACGCCGCAGGCTGTGCTCGACGGCGTGCGCGACATCCTTTCGGAGCGCTGGGCCGAAGACGCCGCGCTGCTGCAGAACCTGCGCGAGTGGCTGTGGGCCGAGGGCTTGTTGCAGAGCAAGCTGGTGGCGGGCAAGGACGAGAACCACCCCGACGTGGCCAAATTCCGCGACTACTTTGACTACGACGAGCCGATCGGCCGCGTGCCTTCGCACCGCGCGCTGGCCGTGTTCCGGGGCCGGGCGCTGGAGATCCTCGACGCCAAGCTGGTGTTGCCCGAGCCCGAGGCGGTCATGAGCGCGACCACCGGCAAGCCCGCGCCCACCGTGTCGCTGGCCGAGGGCCGCATCGCCCTGCACCTGGGCTGGAGCCACAAGGGCCGCAAGGCCGACGACCTGCTGCGCAAGTGCGTGGCCTGGACCTGGCGCGTGAAGCTCAGCCTGTCCAGCGAGCGCGACCTGTTTGCCCGCCTGCGCGAGAGCGCCGAGGCGGTGGCGATCAAGGTGTTTGCCGACAACCTGCGCGACCTGCTGCTGGCCGCCCCGGCCGGCCCGCGCGTGGTCATGGGGCTGGACCCGGGCATCCGCACGGGCGTGAAGGTGGCCGTGGTGGACGCCACTGGCAAGCTGGTGGATACCGCCACCGTCTACCCCCACGAGCCCAAGCGCGACTGGGACGGCTCGCTGCACACGCTGCTGCGCCTGTGCGACAAGCACGGCGTGAACCTGATCGCCATCGGCAACGGCACCGCCAGCCGCGAGACCGACAAGCTGGCGGGCGACCTGATCAAGCTGATCCAGAAGGGCGCCGAGCCGGGCCACCCGTGCCACGGCCTGCAGAAGGTGGTGGTCAGCGAGGCGGGCGCCTCGGTGTATTCGGCGAGCGAATTTGCGTCGCAGGAGATGCCGGACGTGGACGTGAGCCTGCGCGGCGCGGCGTCCATCGCCCGCCGTCTGCAGGACCCGCTGGCCGAGCTGGTCAAGATCGACCCCAAGAGCATCGGCGTGGGCCAGTATCAGCACGACGTGAACCAGAGCGAGCTGGCGCGCACGCTGGAAGCGGTGGTGGAAGACTGCGTGAACGGCGTGGGCGTGGACCTGAACACGGCCAGCGTGCCGCTGTTGTCCAAGGTGTCGGGCTTGTCGGGCAGCGTGGCCAAGGCGGTGGTGCGCTGGCGCGAGGCCAACGGCGCTTTTAAGAACCGCAAGCAGTTGCGCGAAGTGGCCGGGCTGGGTGCCAAAACCTTTGAGCAAAGCGCGGGTTTTTTGCGCATTCGCGGCGGCGACAACCCGCTGGACATGACCGGCGTTCACCCCGAAACCTACCCGGTGGTGGAGCAGATCATCGCCAAGACCGGCCAGCCGGTGGCCACGCTGATGGGCCGGGCCGACATGCTCAAAACCCTGCGCCCCGAGCTGTTTGCCAATGAAAAATTCGGTGTCATCACGGTCAAGGACATCCTGGCCGAGCTGGAAAAGCCGGGCCGCGACCCGCGCCCGGACTTTGCGGTGGCGCGCTTCAACGACGGCGTGGAAGACATTGCCGATCTGCGCGAGGGCATGATCCTGGAAGGAACGGTCAGCAACGTCGCCCAATTTGGCGCCTTCATCGACCTGGGTGTGCACCAGGACGGGCTGGTGCACGTCAGCCAGCTGGCCAACAAGTTCGTCAACGACGCGCGCGAGATCGTCAAGACCGGCGACATCGTCAAGGTCAAGGTGATGGAGGTCGATGTGGCCAGAAAGCGCATTGGCCTCTCCATGCGGCTGGACACTGTGCCAGCCCGCAAGGACGGGCCGCGCGACAACCGGTTCGAGCCGTCGCGAGGGCATTCACAGGGAGGCCCACGCGGGGGCCCACACGGGGGTTACACGGGTGGGCAGGGCGGCAATGGCGGCGGCCAGCGCCAGCCCGAAGCCGGTGGCGCCATGGCGTCGGCCTTTGCCAAGCTGCAGGGCCTCAAGCGCTGAAGCGTGTGCTCACTTTCGGTGATTGCGGGGCGCTGGTGTGAGGCGGCCTGGCGGCGGAGGCGGCATGCGGGTCGGGGCTCAAGTTGGGATGGCAGGCGCCGATAAGACACACAGATGCCCTTTCTTCTGCTGCCTCGGACTTCAACGCCATGCAACTCGAAGCCCTGCTGAACTACCCCCGCGCCCTGCCAGCCATGCCCAGGGCAGTTTCGGATCTGCTGGCCGAAATGAACCGGGAAGACCCCAGCCCCAAGCGCGTGGGTGAACTGA
>DAIOEI010000452.1:0-2363 GCA_036746335.1 Hydrogenophaga sp.
AGATCACCAATGCGCTGTTTGAGGTGGGCGGGCAGTATCGGCGGAATATGTGAGGTCAAACGCCCGGCGGCGGCATCAGTCGCCGGGCGAATCTGTAGCAGGCAAGGCATCCAGCATCCCGAGCCAAGCTTGTCGCTCTGGGTCGGCCACGACCGCATCGCCCAAATCGATCAAGCGATGCAGTACCCACCGCAGATCGCGCAGCACCTGCGGCGTATCGCCCAACTGCTCGCGCAGGCGTTGGAGCAGCGCCAAGCTTTCGCGGAAGGCGGCCAGGGCCGCGTCCAGTCGGCCACGGTCAAGCTCCGATTGGCCTGCGTTGTCCAGGCGGACGGACAGGTCGCGCAACCGGTCGTGTCCCCACGCCGCATGCGGATCGCCCGAGGGCAGCACCGCCACCAGCGCGCGAACACTCCAAAGGTCGGGTGCCCAGCTGACGATGTCGCCGGCCATGGCCATGGGCAGATGCAACAGCAGGGGACGCGCAAAGCGGGTCTCCAACTGACTGCGGCGCTGGTTCAGGGCGGCCAGCACCTGCTGGCGGGCGGTTTGCCAGGCCGGGTCCTGCGGTCCGGGCATCAAGTCCACCCAGACGGGGGGAGCAGCTCGGGAAATGCCGTCTGGCTCTGGGGCAAAGATGGCCTGCAGCACGTCGGACACAGCGGTGTCGGGGGCCGCTGGACGAACCGTTCTGAGGGGGCGGGTGCGAGCCTGGGTGTAATCGCGCAGACGCTGCGCCAAGCGCGCGGTTTCTCGCTGGTCATCGCCCAGTACCCAGATCAGGCAGAAACCCGACTGCCATTCGAGCAGCAGTTGAATGTCGGCCCAGACCGCCTCAAAAGGCGTGGGCGGCGGGGTGTTAGCGGACAACATGCCGCCGAACCAGCGGCGGCACCTGAAACCAGGTTTCGCCGTTGCGGTAGTCGAGCACCAACGAATGGTCGAACAGGCGAATGATGGGCGGCAGGTCTTTCTTCAAGTCTTCGATGTGCTGCGCCGCGCCCCGGCTGTCTTGGCTGAAGCGATCCAGCCAGCGGCGGTCTTCTGCGTTCAGCCATTGCAGGGGCTGGGTGGCTTCGCTGATGGCGTGTTGCACGGGCGTGGCGTCGATGTCGGTGATGGGCAGCGGGGTGTGCGACAGCGCGGCCTTGCGGGCCACCGCACGCACCAGGCTGAAATAGCGGCGCACGTTGCCGCCGGAGAGCCAGGCCAGCTCTTGCAACGCATCGGTTAACAGAACCTCGGGCCAACGGGGAAAGCGCTGGGTCAGGATGCGCAGCATCTGCTCAATGCCCTGCGGATTGCGCAGTGGTTCGGCACCGGGTTCGGGCCGTTGCATCACCTTGAAGTTGGGCAGCGACACGCACTGAGAAAAGCCACTGCCGACGGCGGGCAACACCGCAGGCAGGTAAGGCGGCGCCGAGTAAACCACCGAAAAGCCGGGCAGCCTCAAGCGCTGCGGGTCGTTGAAAAATACCTGCTTGAGGCTGTCGAACAGCGTGGCCTCTTCGCCGGTGGGGGCGGACAAGCGCTCCAGCGAGTCCACCACCAGCACGATCTTGGTGCTTTGGGTTTTGGATCTCACCAAGTCGGTGACTTCGCGGGCGAAGGTTTGGGCCTCGTCGTAAAACCGGCTGGAGTCTTGCGCGAAATGGTTAAGCGCTTTACGAAAGTCGGGGTTCTCGCGCAGCGTGGCCTCGATCTCCATGCCCGCACCATCCAGGCCCAGTTTGGCGGTGGGTCTGATTTCCACCTTGGAGTGCAGCAAGCGCTGGGTGCGTTGCCAGATGGAGTCCGAGAGAAAGTCGGTGCCCAGATCGCGCTTCACGGCATCGGCCAAACCGGCGAGCGCGGCCATCAGCAACTCTGGCAGGCTCAGCAGCGGGTCGTTCAGATTCAGGTAAATGCTGGCATCGCAGTAATAAGCCGCGATGCCCTGCTCGCGCAATTCTTTGACCAGGCGGTTGAGTTCGGTGGTCTTGCCGGCACCGCGCAAGCCGGTGAACAGGTAGGTGTCTTGAGACGCGGGCGACCAGTCGATGAACTGCAGCAGGTTGGCCACGGCGTCGAGTTCGGGGTCGGTGGCGCGGTTGACGTAGTAGTCCATGCTCTGGTCGCCACCGGTGGCGCTGTCGGGCAGTGCATTGAACAGGTCTTTGAGCAAGGCAGACGGCGGGTAAGTTGGGGGCATGGCGGTGACTTCGGGAACAAAAATCAACAGGCATCGCAGGCACAGCGCGCACCGCGACAGTGGCGGAATTATCCGCGTGGCGTGGCCACCGGTCAGTTGCGCCTCGCTCAGTTGCTCTCAGCCAACGGCAAATTCAGCAGCAAGTTTTGCGGTTTCAGCTTCAGCAAACCGT
>DAIOEI010000453.1:0-2316 GCA_036746335.1 Hydrogenophaga sp.
CATCGAGCTTGTCTTGCAGCCGCTCGGCGGTGCGGCGTTCGCCTGCGGTCATGCGTGAGACGCAGCTGCCCAGAGCGGGTATGAGTGTGGCCATCTGACGTGTTGTTAGGTTTCCCCGGGCAGATGATGCACGCTTTTTGCGGCATACCCCATGGGAAGCGCTGCCAACGGCAGGATGGCGCCTTTAGCCACAAGCGATCATGTTGGCAAAATAGCCCGCGTGTACCCGCACACCGGCACTCACTGCCATCGACCCGCCGCGCACAATCATGCTCTCATTCCTGCAGCCGCTGCTCTACATACAAATCACGCCGGAGCGCGTTCGTATTATCAACCTGCGCACCGGCACCGCGGTCGGTGAAGTAGCCGAACTGGCGGTGGGTCAGCGAGGTGGCAAGCAACACCTCTTGGCAGCGGGCACGTCAGCGCGCTTGGCCGCTGCCGGTGAAACGGATGCGCGTTTGATCAAACCGTTTGCGCACCCGCGCACACTGGTATCAGATTTCCTCTCGGCGGAAATGCTGTTGCGCAGTTTGGCCAAACTGTCGCTGGGCAAGAGGGGGCTTTTGGCCGTTTCCCCGGCGGTGGTAATACACCCTATGGGTGCGCCCGAGGGCGACTTCACGGCTGTGGAATTGCGCGCATTCCGCGAGCTGGCTCTGGGCATTGGAGCCTCGAACGTGCAGGTCTGGACGGGCCGCCCGCTGACAGAAGAAGAACTGCGCTCGCGCCGATTTCCGCCAGAGGGCGGCCATTTGAGAGATACCTGAGCGCTTGCGAAGGCGAATGCGCAGCCAGATGCTGCCAGTGGCCAGGCGAGGACCAGGCTGAGCGATGAACGGCCTTCACTGAGCCGCGCCCATCTGCTGTATGTCGGGTGTGATCGGAGAAATCGCGGTCTCGTGCATGTGAACTCCCTGGTGTATTCGGGAAGTGCAGCGCTCCCCCAAGCGGTGGATGAATCGCCTCGCACCCCGGTGTTTTGACCTCCATTTGGGGGATGCCACCCCCTGAACAGGGGGTGCGCGCCAACGGCCGTCGCGGCTACCTTTGGCGCTCCTTTGTTTTTCACATCCCTTTCCAGGAGCACTCAGATGGAACCCCTCAAGGCGTACGCAGGCAACAACCTCATGAACATGGTGGCCACCCAGGCCCATACCCGGTTGCGCAACAAGTTCAAAGGGGCCGGCAACGAACAGGGGTTCAGCTACAGCTTTGACGTGCAGGAGGCGCCGGTGGTGAGCCTGGTGACCAACAACGCCGCCCACAACCTGCTGCTGGACTTGAAGCGGGTGACCGTCAAGGCCAGCGGGCAGGGTCTGAACGTGGACAGGGAACTGCGCATCCAGGCCACCGCCAAGCTGGCCATGAGCGGCGGCGTGGTGTCGCTGACCCAGCTCAAGGTGCTGGCGCCGTCCAGCCAGGGCTTGGACCGGTTGATCGTGAATCTGATCAATGCCCAGGTGTTGCCCAAGATTGCGGTGGCGCTGCAGGCGATTGAGGTGCCACAACTGTCGAACGTGTTCGGCACCGGGCTCTCGGCCGCCTTGCGCACGGCGGGCGTGCTCACCGGTCCGGCGCTGGAGGTGGGCGCGCGGATCGGCAGCCGGACCGGGCTGAGCGAGGCCGATGCGCCCACGGCCACCGAGAAGGCACAACTGAACAACGGCTCGGCGAGCGACGCGCGGATGATCGCGGTGGTCTC
This sequence comes from Hydrogenophaga sp., assembly GCA_036746335.1. Classification (GTDB taxonomy): domain Bacteria; phylum Pseudomonadota; class Gammaproteobacteria; order Burkholderiales; family Burkholderiaceae_C; genus Hydrogenophaga. Next base: position 1,706 of record DAIOEI010000453.1, read on the forward strand.
GCATGCGGCGGTGAATGTGTTGCTCAAGGCCACGGTGGGGCCGTTGTCGCACACCTTCAATGAGAGTGGTTCCAAAGGGCCGTTTGGCGCCGGGATCAAGGGCACCATCAAGGCGAGCACACCGGTGCTGGAGATCAAGAACGGCCGCGCTACGGCGAGCACCACCATCACCTTCAGCAGCCTCAAAGCCGGCATAAAAATCCCGATCAAGGGCTGGACCTGGGTGGACCTGCCCAAGCCCACGGTGAAACTGGTGGTGACGCACAAGCTGACTTCGGTTCAGAACAAAGGCGTGGTGGAGCTGACCGGGGTGGACAAGCTGACCGTGTCGTTCAACTGGCCGACGGTACTCAAGCCGGTGGGCACGGTGCTGCAGACGCTGCTCAATGGCGTGCTGAGCTTGTTCAAGGGCTTGATCAGTCAGGCGGTACGCGGCAAGAAGCTGCAGGTGTTCGAGCTGCCGAGCAAGATCCCGGGTACGAACATCGGCGCCACGCTGTCGCTGGTGGCGGGTGGCTTTGGTTATGTGAAAAGCTCGCTGCGGGCGATCATCCGAGTGAAAACCTGAGCCGGGAAGCGGGACCCCGTCAAGCAGGCTCAGAGCTGTTCGC
>DAIOEI010000454.1:0-2313 GCA_036746335.1 Hydrogenophaga sp.
TGGCGCCAATCGAGAATGCACCATTGGCCACACCCAGTGCGAACACATTGGCCTTCAGAGGCCAGCCTTCGCCTTGCACGCCCGCCATTGTCAGACCCAGGAGTGCCAGCGCCGAGGCCAGGCAGCCACCAACCGTCCAGCCGCGCAGCGAGGCCAGTCGCTGCCAAATGGTGTTCTGAGGAAAACGTGCGCCCAACGCGCCCGCCAACGCCACCAGCAGCATGCCCAGCAAGACGCCGCCATGTTGAACACCCGATAACTGGGTCGATGCGCCCGGGGTGTAGCCAAACACCGTGCCGGCGAAGGGCTCCAGAATCAAATCCTGGGCGCTGTAGGCCAGCATGGAGACAAACACAAAAATCGTGAATCGCCGCGCGACCGGCTCACGCCAAACCTGGCCCAGCGCTTCCTTGAAACTTGGTTTGGGCGCTGAGAAGTCGGGCTGGCGCACATTTGCCGTTGCGCGGGGCGACTGCCCCTCCAACCCAAAAAGCGCCAGAAGGGTCACGCCGAAAGCCAGCAAAGATACGACGGACGTGACCAGCAACAGCCGGCCGGGGGAATACGGGTCCAGCCAATGGCCGGCCAGGCCGGCCGTGACGGCAAAGCCCGCAATCATCATCATCCAGACCAGGGTGGCTGCGCCTGCCCGGCGCTCGTGAGCCACACGCTTGGCCAGCATGACCAGCAAAGAAGTGCCGCTGGCACTCACCCCCAGTCCAACCAGGGCAAAACCCAGCACGGCCAGCGCGATGCCGGCAGGCCGGTTGGTCGCCATCCAGACGGTGGCCAACGCCGCCACGATGCCTCCCAGGCCCAGCACCGCCATGCCACCGACGATCCAAGGCGTGCGGCGCCCGCCCACGTCGGAGCCATGCCCCATGCGCGGGCGGGCCATCTGTACCAGATAGTGCCAGGCCACCAGCATGCCGGGCAGCAGCGCCGGCAAGGCGTGCTCGACCACCATGACCCGGTTCAGCGTGGACGTGGTCAGCACCACCACCGCGCCCAGCGCAGCCTGCACCAGACCCATCCGCGCAATCTGGCCCCAGCCGAAGGACGGTCCAGGATTCACGCCAAGCCTCGGAGTGCAAAAGCACTGACCATCATGCCCGCCACGAACAGCGGCACACCAAAGCCGCTGTACCAGAGCGCCCGTGCGGTCGGGTCGACCAGAAAGCGGCGCATCAGCACCCCCTGGGCCACCAGCAGCGCCGCCACGCCCGCCGCGTAGGCGGGCTGGTTCCAGTGCATCAGCAGGCCAATCACCACCACCTGCGGCACCGCCATGAACCAGCAGGCAACGCGCGCGGCCTTGTCCACGCCCAGCTGCACCGGCAGCGAGCGCACGCCCATCAGGCGGTCCCCGGCCACGGCCTTGAAATCGTTGAGGGTCATGATGCCGTGGGTGGCGGCGCTGTAGAGCGCTGCCAGCGCCAGCGACTCGCCACCGGGCATGGCGCCACCAGCCATCACCGCCGCGCCGGTCACCCAGGCGATGCCTTCGTAGCTGATGCCGCAGGCCGCGTTGCCCCACCAGCCGTTTTCCTTCAGCCGTACCGGTGGAGCACTGTATGCCCAGGCCAGCAGCAAGCCGACGGCGGCCGCACCAAAGCCCCAGGGCCCGAGTGCGAGGGCCACCAACAGCGACACACCGGTCCAGGCGATGGCCAGATACAGGCCCCACTGGCCTGGCATGCGACCCGATGGAATGGGTCTTTGTGGCTCGTTGATGGCGTCGACGTGCCGGTCAAACCAGTCGTTCACCGCCTGGCTGGTGGCGCATACCAAGGGTCCTGCCAGGGCAATACCCACCAAGGCCAACCACCACCGCTCTTGTAGCGAAACGCCAGAAGCCACCACTCCACAAGCAAAAGCCCACATGGGTGGAAACCAGGTGATGGGTTTGAACAGCTCGGTGACGGCCGAGAGGGCTGGGCGTTGCATGACATGGGTTGTAAGCCTTACATCGCTGTGTGTCAATAAAAAATGACACTTATCCGAAGAAATCCGGTGTGCTGGGGCAGCACACCGTCAGGCACGGCACAAAGCCATCGAGCCCCTGAAGGGCTCGATGTTTGTCGGGGGGGTCGTCAGCGGGAATTGGCCTGCGCACCCTGGTCAGTTGGGCATGGCACCGGAGCACCCTCTTTCACGCGCGACGTGCCTTCAACCAGAGGCACCGAGGAACCGGCTTTGCCGGGCCTCTGGTGCCGCCCCCCTTCAGGGGGGTGACGCGAAGCGGCGCGGGGGGTGCTCCCTAGCAGGCTGCTGAAATACCTCATCGGCAAGTCGCCCTGAGTGGCACATCGT
>DAIOEI010000455.1:0-2305 GCA_036746335.1 Hydrogenophaga sp.
CGGTCAGAAAACCCGCCAGCGGCCCGGCGTAGTCGGCCAGCGCGTCGGGCCAGACCGGGTGGCCGAAGGCTTCATAGGCGGCGAGGTTGCGGTTGGCGTTGAGCATCAGCTCACCGATCAGCCCGCCCTCTTGCAGCTGCAGCCGCAGCAGCGTGTGCAGCGCCAGCGGCGTGCCGTTGAAATTCTGCAAACCCTTGTCCACCCCGCCCATGCGCGAACCGCGCCCGCCAGCGAGCACCAGGGCGGTGATTTCAGAAGACTGGATCAAGAAAGACCTCGCGATAAAAAATCAACAGCAGTGAAACAAACCATTCGGAGCGAAGTGCCCGAAACCCAGGATGCGGTGGAACCGGCTCCGCCGGGCCACTCGCATCGCCCCCTGGGGGGTGACGCCGAAGGCGGCGCGGGGGGATCTCATCTACCCTCCGATGTAGCTCATTTCAATCCGACGGGTTCCCGTGGACACGTCTGGCGGCATGGAGGCGCGCAGTTGGGAGTAGCGGTCTTCCCGGCCTTGCCAGATGGCGGCGATGGCGCTGGCCAGCTCTTCGTCGCTGGCGCTGCCGCGAATGAGCTGGCGCAGGTCGTGGCCGTGGGTGGCGAAGAGGCAGAGGTAGAGCTGGCCTTCGGTGGACAGGCGCGCGCGGTTGCAGTCTCCGCAGAAGGCTTGCGTCACGCTGCTGATCACGCCGATTTCGCCCGAGCCGTCGGCGTAGCCCCAGCGCTCGGCGGTTTCGCCGGGGGCCGAGGGGTCGAGCTGCACCAGCGGCAGCTCGCGGTGGATCGTCTGCACCACCTCGGCGCTGGGCATGACTTCGTCCATGCGCCAGCCGTTGGTGGCGCCGACGTCCATGTATTCAATAAAGCGCAGCACGATGCCGCTGCCCTTGAAGTGGCGCGCCATGGGCAGGATCTGGTCTTCATTGGTGCCGCGCTTGACGACCATGTTGACCTTGATCGGGCCCAGGCCGGCGGCCTGCGCGGCCTCGATGCCGCGCAGCACGTCGGCCACCGGGAAGTCCACGTCGTTCATGGCGCGGAACACCCCGTCGTCCAGCCCGTCGAGGCTGACGGTCACGCGCTGCAGGCCCGCGGCTTTGAGCGCGGCGGCCTTGCGCTCGAGCAGCGAGCCGTTGGTGGTAAGCGTGATGTCCAGCGGCCGGCCTTCGGCGGTTTGCAGCGCGGCCAGTTGTTCGATCAGGATTTCCAGGTTTTTGCGCAGCAGCGGCTCGCCGCCGGTGAGGCGGATTTTCTGCACGCCGTGGGAGACAAACACGCGGGCCAGCCGCGTGATCTCTTCGAAGGAGAGCAGGGCGCTGTGGGGCAGGTAGGGGTAGTCCTTGTCGAAGATCGACTTGGGCATGCAGTAGCTGCAGCGGAAGTTGCAGCGGTCGGTGACGCTGATGCGCAGGTCGCGCAGCGGGCGGCCCAGCGTGTCGCCGAGCAGGCCAGTAGCCGCGATGGGTTGGGGGGGTAGGTGAACCGCCTGCGTGCGCAGGCGCTGGTCCACCACCAGGGGGATGACGCGTTCGGACATGGCGTGATTATCTGTGAGGGTCTGCCCGCCGGGGTGGGGCAAGCCTGTGGCGCGTAGGGGCTCGCCCGGCCCGTGTGTTCGCCCGCGCTGCCCTCCGCGCGGGTGCCGGGGCTGGGGCCTGGTTCAGGCGGCAGCCGGTTGGCCGGTGGCGGGCGTGGCCGGCGAGCCCACGAGGGTGTAGTGCGCGGCGTTGTCTTGCAGCCAGCGTTCGGAGCGGTCGCTGTGTTGCAGGCTGGGGTGGAAATCGGGGCGGAAGTAGGCGCGCCAGGGTTTCCAACTGTTGCGCAGCAGCCCCCCTGGGCCGAGCAGGTGGCGCCAGCCGCTGCGCCAGGTGGACCAGCGCCAGAGCGTGCCGTCGCGGCGCAGGTTGGCGGCGGTCTGGCGCAGCGTGTCGGCCAGGAAGATGACGGTGATGCGGCGCATCCACTTCACGCGCCAGGCGTGGCTGCCGCCCAGGGCCTGGTACAGGTCAAAGGCGGTGGCTTTGTGTTCGGCTTCTTCGGCGCAGTGCCACAGCCAGAGGGTTTGCAAGCGGGGTTCGCAGCCGTCGAGCAGGCGGGCGTTGGACAGCAGCCATTCGGCAAACAGCGCGGTGAAGTGTTCGTTGGCGGCGGTGATGCCCAGGCCGTGGCGCGGGTCGGCCCCAGCCATCAGCTTCAGGCGCGCCCGGGCGCGCGGCTCCCAGTCGTTGACCAGGCCGTGTTTTTCAATCTGGGCGTTGAACAGCGCGTGGATGCGGCGGTGGGTGGCTTCCTGGCCGATGAAGCC
>DAIOEI010000456.1:0-2304 GCA_036746335.1 Hydrogenophaga sp.
TGAAAACTGCCGACTCGCAAGGGTCCGTGAGTTCGAATCTCACAGTCTCCGCCAACAACCCCATAAATTTGCGCCTACCCAGGCGCTTTTTTATTGCCGCATCGCCTTCCCCTGCACAACGCCCATCCCCGCATGCTGCAGCCCCTGAACTCTGAGCCTGCCCCACCATGACCCCAGAAACCGACGAGCCTATTCACCAAGACCGTTTGTGGCGCGACGGCGCCTGGACGGCACGCATCATCAAGAACGATGACGACGACGGCTGGGCGGTGGCCATGTATCTCGCGGGCGAGTCCGAGCCTGCCTTGGTGGGGCCATGGACCATGGGGCGCGACAAAAAGAACCCCAAGCCGCTGGACACCAACGCGTTCAACACGCTGGTAAAAACGGCCAAAGAAGTGATTCGCCGGTCCGAGCAGCAACGCCACGCCGAGCTGAACAAAAATGTGACTATCACGGTCAACGGCAACCGCATGCGGGTGTCGCTGGCCATCGTGCCCGACGAAGAAGGCGCCACCGCGACACTGACAGCGGTGGACGGGTTCGATGAAACATTGGGTTGCGTGCCGGTACCGCCCCACTTCAAATTGAATGTGGACAGCGCACAAGCCTGGGTCGCATCCGGCTACACCAAACCGCGCTGACACTTAAGTTTGCCCATCGTCGCATGAACAGCACCACGGGCGCGATCCCATTCCACAGAAACCACCCACATGATTGATGGTTTGATTGCAGGCCGCCTGATGGGCGACGCCTCCCGGCGCACAGACAAAATGGGACGTCCCTACGCCGTGGCCCGGGTACTGGCCCGCAACAAGGCAGATGAAGAATTCATTGTCAATGTGATTGCATTTGACGATGCCGCCTGCACGGCCCTGCTGGCGCTGGCCGATGGTGAAGCGCTCAGCCTTTCGGGCTCGCTCACGCCCAAGGTCTGGACGGACAAGCAAGGCATCGCCCGCCCCAGCCTGGACATGGTGGCCGGCAAGTGCTGACGGCCTACCACCTGGGTCGCAAACAATCGGCCATGGGCGAGAGCAACACCGATTCGTTTTGAGTCGCCTCGCCGAACGCACCCAGCGGCCACGGCGACAATGAAACTGGTCCACCACCGTCAAAACGGTGGAGGACGTGATTTTTACCACCCTTTGGGTAGGATGGGACGTTCATGGATAGGCGCGAGGCGCCGCAGACATTACAGTTAGGTGTTGAATCACATCGCCGTGATTGAGGGGGAATGTCCATGCACCATCAACTTATCAGCAACTGCCCGGCAAAGTCAGCACGCGACGGCGCTACCGGTCTGAATCGACCCATGCCCGCTGCTCCAAAACCGGTATTTGCAGCAGCCTCGCCAGCAGCGCAGGGCTTTCAGCCCACTGCACTGGCCTGGATTTTGGCAACGGCGTTTGCCATGCTGACGCACACCGCTCACGCGCAACCGAACGGCGCCCAAGTGGTGGCTGGGCAAGCCACGCTGCAACAGCAAGGCACCCGACTTCTCGTCACCACACAAAACGCCCCCACCAGCCAACATTCCGCCATCAACTGGCAGAGTTTTAACGTAGCCACAGGCAACACCGTCTGGTTTGATCAGCCCAGTGCCAGCAGCACCAGCATCAACCGGGTGACGGGTGCGAATCCATCGCAAATTTTCGGAACACTGGGCTCCAACGGACACCTCGTGTTGGTCAACCCGGCAGGCATCGTTGTCGGTGCCGGAGCAGTGGTCGATACCGCCCGTTTTACGGCGGCCGCCATGCGCATGAGCGATGCCGATGCGCTGGCTGGAAACCTGCGCTTTGAAGGCGGCACACAGGTCCAGGTGCAGGGCCAAGTGCTTGCACGCGGCAGCGATGTGCTGATGCTGGCCCCCGACGTGCAAGTGGCCCCGGGTGCATTGGTACAAGCCCCCAACGGTACTGTCCTGTTGGCAGCGGGCCAGAAAATCGAGGTCATGGCGCCAGGTCTTGACGGCCTGCGCTTTGAAATTCAAGCACCCACCGATCAAGCCATTAATTTGGGCGAGTTGCGCGGCAACGCAGTGGGCATGTTCGCCAGCCAGTTGCGCCACAGCGGGCAAATGAACGTAGAAGCCGTTCAAGCCGATGGCGGAAAAATCCTCATCCGAGCCAAAGAACAAGCCACCCTGGACGGCAGCGCACGCGCCCAAGGCTTGGATAACCAAGGCGGACAGTTGCACGCCACAGCACCCACCCTACACGTCACCGCACAAGCCCGCATAAACACCAGCGCAGCCAAGAGCGGCGGCGAAGTCCTGCTGGGCGGCGGCTGGCAGGGCAA
>DAIOEI010000457.1:0-2297 GCA_036746335.1 Hydrogenophaga sp.
GCGCATATTTCCGCGACCCGGACGGCAACAAGATCTGTGTGGCTTGCCACCAGCCCTCAGCATGAGCACCGTCCTCGTCATCGGCGCCTCGCGTGGCATCGGCCTCGAACTCGTTCGGCAGTACCGCAAAGCGGGGGATCGAGTGCTTGCCACCGCGCGCGATGACATCGGCCTAGAGCGGCTGCGGGCGCTGGGGGCTGAGCCGCTGCGGCTGGATGTCGCCGACCCCTCCAGTGTGAGCGGCCTGTCGTGGCAGCTCGATGGCGAGAAACTCGACATGGCGTTGTATGTGGCGGGCATCATCGATCGCGGCAACGCCAACACCCCGCCCGAGCAGTCGGCATTTGACCAACTGATGCACACCAATGTGCTGGGGCTGATGCAGGTGATTCCGCAGGTGCTGCCCATGGTGGAGGAGGCCGGTGGCGTGTTCGGCGCGCTGTCGTCTTCCATGAGCCAGATCGCCAGCGTGCCCGGCAGCAACAGCTGGCTGTACCGCGTCAGCAAGGCGGCGCTGAACATGGCGGTCGCCAGCGCGCGCTTCGATTACCCCAAGGCCCGCCTGGTGGCTCTGGACCCGGGCTGGGTGCAGACCGACATGGGCGGAGCCGCTGCGCCGATCACGGTCGAGGGCAGTGTGCGCGGGCTGCGTGCGGTGCTCTCCAGCGTGACCCCCGACGACAACGGCCGACTGATCCACCACGACGGCCGGCGCGCCGACCACTGGTGAACCCATTTCAATGAAAGAGACAAGACCATGCTGCTGACCGACGACCAGGTGATGATCCGCGACGCCGTGCGCGCCTTCGCGCAGGAACAGCTCTGGCCCAATGCCGCCAAGTGGGACAAGGAACACCATTTTCCGAAAGACGTGCACAAGGGCCTCGCCGAACTCGGCGCCTACGGCATCTGCGTGCCCGAAGCGCTGGGCGGCGCGGGCCTGAGCTACCAGACGCTGGCCATCGTGCTCGAAGAGATCGCGGCCGGTGACGGCGGCACCAGCACTGTGATTTCGGTGACCAACTGCCCGGTCAACGCGATCCTGATGCGCTATGGCAATGCCCAGCAGCAAGTGCAATGGCTGCGCCCGCTGGCCGCCGGGCAAATGCTGGGAGCCTTCTGCCTGACCGAGCCGCACGTGGGTTCAGACGCTTCCGCGCTGCGCACCACCGCCGTGAAAGAGGGTGACGGCTACGTGATCAACGGCGTCAAACAGTTCATCACCAGCGGAAAGAACGGCGACGTGGCCATCGTGATCGCGGTGACAGACAAGGGCGCAGGCAAAAAAGGCATGAGCGCCTTCATCGTGCCCACCACCGCGCCGGGCTACGTGGTCGCGCGGCTGGAGGACAAGCTGGGTCAGCACAGCAGCGACACCGCGCAGATCAATTTCGACAACTGCCGCATCCCGGCCGAGAACCTGATCGGCGCCGAGGGCGAAGGCTACAAGATTGCCTTGAGCGCACTCGAAGGCGGCCGCATCGGCATCGCCTCGCAGGCCATCGGCATGGCGCGCAGCGCGTTCGAGTGCGCGGTGAAGTATGCGAAGGAACGCGAAAGCTTCGGTCAGCCCATCTTCAACCACCAGGCCGTGGGCTTTCGCCTCGCCGATATGGCCACCCAGATCGAAGCTGCGCGCTCGCTCACCCACCACGCCGCCGCGCTGCGCGACGCGGGCCAGCCCTGCCTGAAAGAAGCCGCCATGGCCAAACTCTTCGCCAGCGAGATGGCCGAGAAAGTGTGCAGCGACGCGATACAGGTGTTTGGCGGTTACGGCTACGTGAGCGACTTCCCCGTAGAGCGCATCTACCGCGACGTGCGCGTGTGCCAGATCTACGAGGGCACGAGCGACGTGCAGAAGATCATCATTCAGCGCGCGTTGTAAGCGCTCGCCCCCCGCGCCCGCTTCGCGGTCACCCCCCATAGGGGGGCGATGCGAGTGGCCCGGCAAAGCCGGTTCCACCGCATCCTTGAACCAGGCACGCTCGCCGTAGAAGTTTTGGTGAGTGAGGGGGAATTGATCCCAGGGCACCGCGGAACCGGCTTCGCCGGGCCGCCAGTGCCGCTCCCTGGAGGGGGCGACGCCGCAGGCGGCGCGGGGGATTCACCTTTCCGCTCAGGGGGTAACATCCTGTTATGAACATCATCATCCTCGGCGCTGGTCGGGTCGGCGAGAGCGTCGCCGAAAGCCTGGTCTCCGAACAGAACGACATCACCGTCATCGACCACGACCCTGCCCGCCTGCGGCTGCTGGAAGAGCGGCTGGATTTGCGCGGTGTGGTGGGCAACGGCATCCA
>DAIOEI010000458.1:0-2295 GCA_036746335.1 Hydrogenophaga sp.
ACCGCACTTGGCTGGGCGGCTTGCCCCCTGAGGTGGCGCGCCGCGTGGGCTGGGACAATGGAGCCCGTCTGTTCGGGCTTTCCGAGCCCACCCCACAACCTGCTCTGCGAAAATCCACCCGCCCATGATCCAGCTCCACCATTACCCCAGCACCGCCAGCATGATTCCGCACATCGTTCTGGAGGAAATGGGTGTGCCCTATGAACGGGTGTTGGTGGACCGCACGCAGGACGTGCACAAGACCATGGCCTACCTGAGGCTCAATCCGAACGGCCTGATCCCGGTGCTCACCGATGGCGATCTGGTGCTGTACGAAACGGCGGCGATCTGCCTGCACTTGTGTGATGCACATCCTCAGTCTGGCCTGGCGCCTGCGCTGGGCACCGACCAGCGGGCGCACTTCTACAAATGGTTGATGTGGTTGACCAACAGTCTGCAGGCCACTTTGATAGTGTGGTTCTACCCCGAGCGCTGGGTGAACGCCGGCAACACCGAAGGCGCCGCCCAGGTTCGTCACCACGCGGGCATCCGGGTGAACAACCTGCTCAAGCAACTGGACCACGAACTGGGCCAACATGGCGAACCCTGGTTCATGGGCGCTGATTACACCGCGCTGGACCCTTATGTGTTCACCCTATGTCGGTGGACGCGGGGTTTTGCCTCGCCCGCCCGCAGCAAGCGCCACCTGGGGCCTTACCTGGAGCGCATGCTGGCCCGCCCGGCGGTGCAAAGGGTGTTGGCCAACGAGGGCTTGGTGGCGCCTTTCGTCTGACCTGTGCAGCGGGGCCCGGGTTGGCGGCTCCGCAGCGCTGCGCTCAGCGGCCAGGCCGCAGGTAGCGTTTGCGCCAGAACAACATGCCCAGCAACGCGGCGATCGCGACCATTGAAGCCATGGCCCACCAGAAGCCGCCTTGTTCGTGCAGCAGCGGGATGAACTCGAAGTTCATGCCGAAAATGCCGGCAATCAGGTTCAGCGGGAGAAAAATGGCGGTCAGCGCGGTGAGCGTGCGCATGATGTCGTTGGTGCGGTTGCTTTGGGCTGAAAAGTGCATCTGCACCGCGGTTTCGGCGTTTTGCTCCAGGCGCCGCACGTTGTGGATCACCCGCTCGATGTGTTCCAGCACGTCCCGGCTGCGGATCTTCAGCAACTCCAGACCACGGTGACCACCGAAGTGGACGCCGGTGTCTTCGGTCACCTCCCAGCCCGCCAGCGCTTCGATCCAGTCCTGGATGGCGGCGCGCTGGTCTTCGCAGATTTCGTCCAGCTGGTGCAGGGCGTTGCGAGCGTCCAGCAACGAACTCCAGTTGTTGAAACGGGTGGACGGGTGCAGCAGTTCGGCCTGCCAGTGATCGAGCTGACGCGTGAGTTCGCGCCGCAGATCCAGATAACCATCAACCATCTGGTTGACGATGCGCAGCATCATGTCGGCCGGGCTGGCTGGCAGGTTGACACCCGCTGCGCGGGCGGTGGTAGACCCGGCCCCCAGCAAGCGGGTGGCGTACTGGTCCAATACGGTGCAGCCAGCCGGGTGCACCGTGACCAGCACCCGGTCAAACACCGCAAAACCAACCGGGCTGGTATCGATGCGGCGCAGGACCGGGGGTCCACCCCGGCGTGTGGATTGCGTCAACACCTGGCCGGGGTGGGCCAGATCGGTTTCGCTGTGGCCGGCGGCCAGGCGGCGGAACACCAGGATGTCGTATTGCGAGGTGAAGTCGAAGTGCGAGGGCAACTGGTTGTTCAGCAAGTCGGAGACGTGCAGGTCCACCAAGTGCGTCCCTCCCGTCGCGAGCAACATGCTTTGCACGTGGGTTTGCTCCAACTCGAACTCCCGGCGCCCACAGGCCACCCAGAAAAAACCGGTTTGAGGCGGCTGATCGGGCAGCGCAGAGAGCTCTGTGACCGTATGAGGGCCGACGTGAAAGAGGCGCACTTTGAAGGTTTCTCAGCTGCGCAGCAGCCGCGCCGCATCGCGAGCGAAATAGGTCAGGATGCCGTCGCACCCGGCGCGCTTGAACGCCATCAGGCTCTCCAGCATCACCGCGTCGTGATCCAGCCAGCCGTTCTGGGCGGCCGCCTTGAGCATGGCGTATTCGCCGCTGACCTGATACGCAAAGGTCGGCATCGCGAACTCGTCCTTGACGCGGCGCACGATGTCCAGATAAGGCATGCCGGGCTTGACCATCACCATGTCCGCGCCTTCGGCGATGTCCAGCGCCACCTCGCGCAGCGCCTCGTGGCTGTTGCCCGGGTCCATCTGGTAGACCTTTTTGTCGGCCTTGCCCAGGTTGGCG
>DAIOEI010000459.1:0-2280 GCA_036746335.1 Hydrogenophaga sp.
AACGAGGGACTTCTCGTTTGTCCTGCAAAGCTTGCCCTGCTTGCATGACAATGTGCGCATGACGGCGCACGAATCCGCTGGCGGCGATTTCTCCACTTTGTTCAGTTTCCTGCCCATCGGTGCCTACCGCAGTCGGCCCGATGGCACGATGATGCGCGCCAATCCCGCGCTGGTGGCTCTCAACGGCTATGCCAGCGAGGCTGAGCAACTGGCCCACGTCAAAGACATCGCCAATGAGTGGTATGTCGATCCGGCGCGCCGCGCTGTTTTCATGCAGCGGCTGGAATGCGATGGGCAAGTGACTGCTTTTGTGTCCGAGATCTGGCGCCACAAGACCCGGGAACGCATCTGGATCAACGAAAACGCGCACATCGTTCGCGATGCGTCTGGTGAGGTGTTGTACTTTGAGGGAACCGTTGAGGACATCACCGCCCAAGTCCACGCACAGGATGCTTTGCGCGCCAGCGAAGAGCGCCTGCGGCTGTTGACGGCACAGATCCCTGGCATGGTGTTTGTGGTGCATGTGGCCGAAGACGGCTCGCAGCAGTACCAGTATGTCAGCCCGGGTGTGCAGAGCATTTACGGTTTGACTCCAGAGGAACTGATGCGTGACCCGGGTCTGGTGGCCCGATACCGCCATCCGGAAGATGCGCATCAGCTGGAAGACGAGATACAGCTGATCCGGCAGGGGCCGGTGGATCTGGGTGGTGAATTCCGCATCGTTCTGCCCGACGGTGCCATCAAATGGGTGTATCGGCGATCGACCCTGGTGTCTGCCGACCCTTCAGGATATCTGCGGGTCGGTCTGCTGCTGGACATCACCGACCGCAAGAACGCCGAGCTGGCGCTGCGCAATAACGAAACCTTGTGGAAGCTGGCCCTGGACAGCGCCGGTGACGGGGTGTGGGACTGGGATCTGGCGACTGGCGAGGAGTACATCTCGCCCCGCATCCTGGCCATGTATGGGTACGCCGGTGCAGACATGACTCACTCGGCAGCGGAACTGGACACACGCACGCATCCGGATGATGTGGCGCAGATGCTGGCCGATCGCCAGGCACACTTTGAGGGGCGGGCATCGGTTTATCGCAATGAACACCGCATTCGCTGCAAGGACGGCAGCTGGAAATGGGTGTTGTCGCGCGGCATGGTGATCCGCCGCGATGAATGCGGCAAACCGCTGCGCATGGTGGGTACCCACACCGACATCACCGAGCTCAAGCAGGCCGAGGCCCACCGGCAGGTGCTGGAGGCACAGTTGCGTGAGGCCCAGAAAATGGAGGCCATCGGCACACTGGCCGGCGGTGTGGCGCACGACTTCAACAACCTGCTGGCGGTGATCCTGGGGAACCTCGCGCTGGCGCGTGAAGATGTGGGAGAAGGCCACCTGGCCCAGGAAAGCCTGGCCGAGATTGGTCAGGCCGCGATCCGTGCGCGCCAGTTGGTGCAGCAGATCCTGGCCTTCAGCCGGCGCCAGGCGAAGGAGCTGCAGCGTCAACCCTTGGCGCCTTTGGTGAAGGAGTCACTGCAGCTGTTGCGTTCCTTGCTGCCAGCCGGTGTCCGGCTCGACGCCCAACTCTCGGCGCAGGCACTGCCAGTGCTGGCCGATGCCACGCAGATACAGCAGGTACTGATGAACCTGTGCACCAACGCCTGGCAGGCCATGGACGACAAACCGGGAGAGATCCAGGTGGGTCTGTGTTCGGTGGTGGTGGATGCACCCCTGGCTTTACGGTTGGGCCGCATCGAGCCGGGTACCTACGTTTGCCTGAGCGTGGCGGACAGCGGGCCTGGTATGGACGAGGCGACCCAGCAGCGCATCTTTGACCCTTTCTTCACCACCAAGGCGCCAGGGCGCGGAACGGGTCTGGGCTTGTCGGTGGTGCATGGGATCGTGAAGGCGCACCACGGTGGTATCGCCGTGCAAAGCGTCCCCGGAAAAGGTGCGCGCTTTGAGGTCTATCTGCCGCTGGCCCTCGATGCCGAAGCGACCGACGTCCCATCACCCGCCCTGGCCCTGCTGCCCGCTGTGCCTGTGGCGGCTGGGCGACACATCGTGTATGTGGACGATTACGAAGCCCTGGTCTTCCTGGCGGCGCGCCTGTTGCGCAAGCAGGGTTATCGGGTGAGCACGTTTGTTTCAGGTGATGCAGCGCTGGATTGGTTTGAGTCCCATGACGACGCGGTGGACCTCCTGGTGACCGACCAGAACATGCCGGGCATGAGCGGTGTGGAATTGGCACGGGCGGTTCGGGTGTTACGACCGACGCAGCGTGTGGC
>DAIOEI010000460.1:0-2271 GCA_036746335.1 Hydrogenophaga sp.
AAGTCGCGCAGGTTGGCCACATCGCGCATCAGCATGCGCGGCGCGTGGTTGTTGCCGGCGGCGTCCACCGCCTGCGGCAGGTCGATGATGACGGGCACCTCCGTGCCCGCCTCACCATGGCCGGTGTCCGTGTGCGCCAGCAAGATGTTGAATTCCGACAAGTCGCCGTGCACCACGCCCGCGCACAGCATGCGCACCACTTCGCCCACCAGGGTGGCGTGGTGCTGGCGCGCCTGCTCGGGGGAAAAGCGCACATCGTTCAGGCGCGGGGCGGCGTCGCCGTTCGCGTCGGTCACCAGCTCCATCAGCAACACGCCGTCAAAAAAGTTGTAGGGCGTGGGCACGCGCACCCCGGCGGCGGCCAGGCGGTAGAGCGCGTCCACCTCGGCGCTTTGCCAGGCCGCTTCTTGCGCTTCGCGGCCAAACTTCGTGCCCTTGGCCATGGCGCGCGCCTGGCGCGAGTTTTTCACCTTGCGGTTTTCGGTGTAATCCACCGCCTGCCGAAAACTGCGGTTGTTGGCTTCTTTGTAGATCTTGGCGCAGCGGGTTTCGCCGCCACAGCGCACCACGTACACCATGGCTTCCTTGCCGCTCATGAGCTGGCGCACCACCGAGTCGATCAAGCCTTCTTCAACCAGCGCTTGCAGCCGGGGCGGGGCTTTCATGCGTCTGCCCTTCGCAAAAGCGGGCCGTTCACTCGGATACCAGCGACCACCCGCTTCGCTGGTCGGCCTTGTTGTTGGTGTAGTGCCAGTGCGCGCCGCAGCGGTCGCAGAAGTAGCCTGTGATGGTCACCTGCACCCGTCCGTGCTGTTCTTTGCGGTGGTTGCCTTGCTGCAGCTCGGCATGCCCGGGGGCACCTCGCCAGTTGCGCTGGATGCCTTGGCACGGCTCGCACAGTGGTGGCGCATCGGGTGTGGTGGTTGCTTCGGGCTCTGGGTTCATGAAGAAGGCTGGGTACACAAAAAAGGGGTCATTGTGCGCCTGGCGCTGCCGAGACTTAAAGCGGCTTCGTGACCAGCTCCACCGCCAGGCCCGTTTCAGTCACGGTGATGCGACCCGGCTGCAGTCCCAGCAGGTCCACCATGGCCGTGTCTTCGGGTCTCAGGCGGTGTAGCACCAGCTCCAGCAGGGACTGTTCGGCCAGTGCTGGCGCATAGGCATTGAGCAGGTCGGTAGCTTCTGCGGACAACCCGGGGAATCGCATGCGGTAGACCTTGAGCTGATGTGCCCGCAGCGTGCGGTCAGCGGGTTCGTAGCGCAGTGCGAATTCCACAGTGAAACCACCCGCCTGGCTGCGCTGCAGGATGGGGCCCTGTGCCTGCACAGCCATCTCGGCGCGCAGCCGGTTCAAGGCTGGCAGCAAGCTCAACTGTGGCATGGCAAGGTCCAGAGTCGCCAGACCGGCCAGGGGGTAACGCATGGGAAAGCGCTGGGCGAGTTCGGACTGCAGCACTGCCAGTGGTACCTGCAGCCGTCTCGGTGCCGCGGCGGGCTCTGGAGGAGCGGCGTCGGGCGCGAAATCGAGCCCCTGAGCCTGTGCCAGGCCCAAGCTGGGCAACAGCATTGCCCAGGCGCTCAGCAAGGGGCGACGGCGCATGGCGGCTTATTTGTAAAACACCTCAACCGATCCTTTGAGCTGGATCAGCAGGGGTTGGCCCTTGCGGTCCAGCGTCTTGGTCGAAGCCACCTTGACCCAGCGCTCACTGATGCAGTACTCGGCCACGTCGAACCGCTCCTGGCCGTTCAGGCGGATACCGATGTCGTGGGCCAACACGGGTGCAACATGGTGCGGGCTGCGCGGGTCGATGGACAGGCGGTCGGGGAGGGTGGGGCGGTCGGCGGTGTCGGTCATGGTGAGTGCTTTGAAAACAGGTCTTGATTGTCCAACAGCAGCGGCTTCAGTCTTCCAGCACCCGCACTTTCACGCCTTTGCCTTTGATTTTGGTGGTGGCCAGCCGGCTGGCCACCTGCTGGGCGATGGCGCGGTCTACCGCCACATAGGTGGACCATTCGTTGACGTTGATCTTGCCGACTTGCTCGCGGGTGTAGCCCAGGTCGGCGGTGAGCGCGCCCAGCACGTCGCCAGGGCGGATCTTCTCCTTGCGCCCGCCCTGGATGTGCAGCGTGGTCATGGGGGGCTGCAGCGGTTCCTTGCTGGTGGGCACGAGTTCGCTCACCTGGTGCCAGTCGGATTCGCGCTTTTGCAGCTGTTCGATGCGGCCGACGTAGCCCATCTCGTCCATGCTGGCCAGGTTCAGTGCCAGGCCG
>DAIOEI010000461.1:0-2267 GCA_036746335.1 Hydrogenophaga sp.
GCCCAGGTCAGGCTGATGAGCACCAGCCGGTCCCCCAGCAACCCCAGTACCTCTCTGCGCTGCTCGGTCGTGAAGGTGGACGCAATCAGGCCCAGTGTGGCCAGCAGCCAGAGCAGTGAAACCAAGGCTGCCGCGCCCAGCAGCCACCAAAGGCGCCGGTCGGTTTTTTTCTGCCGGCTCATGGCAAGCTCCCGCCAGAGCCCTCCAGCAATTCACGCACCTTCTGCACCAGTTCCTTGGTGGAAAAGGGTTTGGTCATGTAGGCGTTGGCGCCCAGGGCCAGGCCCTTGGCCACGTCGGTGTCACGCCCCTTGGCCGTGAGCAGCAGGATGCGTGTGGCTTGCAGCGCCTCGCTGGCCCGCACTTCGCAGCACACATCGAACCCGCTCTTGTTCGGCATCATCACGTCCAGCAACACCAGCGCGGGCCGTTCCCTGGCGATGGCGTCCATGGCCTCCTGCCCGTCGCGCGCCAGCACCACTTCGTAGCCCTCGCGCTTCATCAGGAACTCCAGTGAGATCAGAATGTTTGGCTCGTCATCGGCGATCAGGATTTTGGTGCTCATGGACTTGTGCTCCTTGTTGTGTCTTCGTTTTAAGGGGTTGTCGAGTTCGGTGTGTCACCCGGCAGCGGCAACCAGAAGCCGAAACAGGCGCCCTGCCCCGGCTCCGATCGCAACCACATGCGACCGCCAAAATGCTCCACGATCTGGCGGCTGATGGGCAGGCCCAGCCCGGTGCCGCCAGGCCGGTAATGGTCCTCGCCCGCCACTTGGCGGAACTTCTCGAACACCACCGCCTGCTGGTCCAGCGGAATGCCGGGGCCGTTGTCCTGCACTTCCAGCGTCAGGCCATCGGTGACCTGCGCCAGACTCATCACCACCATACCGCTGTCTCGCGGCGCGTATTTCACCGCGTTGGACAGCAGATTCAGCACCACCTGCATCAGCCGGTCGGCGTCTGCGCGCAACCCGGGCACCTGTGGCGGCAGAGCCAGCCGCAACACCACACCGCGCTCGCGGTAACTCTCGCGCATGCTGCCGGCGGCCTGCTCTGCAACTTCCCGCAGATCCACCACCGACTCTTCCCACTCGGCATGCCCGGCCTCGATCTTGGCCATGTCCAGCACCTGGTTGACCAAGCGGCTCAGGCGCTCGGCTTCCGCCACGATGATGTCCAGAAACTGCTGCCGCTGCGCAGCATCCATGTCGCCATCGTCGCGCATCAGCTCGGACAGTGCCCTGATGGAAGTCAAGGGCGTGCGCAACTCGTGGGTGACCGACGACATGAAGTCGTCTTTCATGCGGTCCAGGCTCTGCAGCTTTTCGTTGGCCTCCCGCAGCTCGGCAGTGGCGCGCTCCAGAGAGCGCGACTTGTCTTCCAGCGCATGCGAATAGGCGCGCAACTGGGAGGCCTCGTCCAGGATGCGCATCACGTCATCCAGGTCCAGGGTTTCTTCCTCCACCACCGCAGCCACCATGACCCGGGCCGAGGCGCTTCCGATCGCACCCGCCAGTTGGGTTTCGACAAAGTGCACCAGGCGCGCATCGCCGGGAATCTGTTCGATACGGGCCAAGCCCTGTCGTTGCGCGTATTCGGCAAACAAGCGCTGCGCCTGCTCCGTGCCCAGGAACCGGCCGGCCAGCGGCAAGAGCTGAGAGACCTGTGCCTTGCCCTGCCAGAACACCGGGCGCGCGGTGCGGTGAAACACGTCCACAAACAACAGCGCCTGGCTGGTTTCTGCCGCCGAAGGCGCGCGCCAGAGCGAAACCCCCACATACGCCCCGATGTTCGCCAGCAGGCTCCAGAACAGCGAATGGGTCAGGTTGTCCAGCCCGCTCAGGCCCAGAAACGCCTCGGGCCGCAGCCAGACCCAGCCAAACAGGCCTTGTTCCAGAAAACTGCTGTCCAGCCAGCCGGACTTGGCCAGTGAAGGCAGCATCAGGGTATAGATCCAGAAGCCAAAGCCGGCCAGCAGGCCCGCGAGCGCGCCCCGGCGCGTGCCGCCTTTCCAGTACAGCCCGCCCAGCAAGGCGGGCGCAAACTGGGCCACCGCGGCAAAACTGATCAAGCCAATGCTGACCAGCGCATAGGCTTCACCGGCCAGGTGGAAATACAAGTAACCGAGCAGGAGCACCAGCAAGATGGCCAGGCGCCGTATGGTCAGCAACAACCGTGTCAGATCACCTGCGGAAGCCGCGCCGAAGCGGCGCGTGCGCAGCAGCAGCGGCATCACCAGATCGTTGCAGACCATGGTGGAGACCGCGA
>DAIOEI010000462.1:0-2259 GCA_036746335.1 Hydrogenophaga sp.
AAGGCCAATGTGTTCGCACTGGGTGTGGCCAATGGTGCATTCTCGATTGGCGCCATTGGATCGATGATGCGGCTGGCCAGTGAGGGCACAGCTTCCCGTGAAGGCGTGCGCATGGGCCTTTGGGGTGCTGCGCAAGCCATTGCATTTGCCATCGGCGGTTTGGTGGGCACCGGTGCCAGTGACCTGGCGCACTGGCTGATCGCTGCGCCCGGCCTTGCCTATGCCACGGTCTTCGGTCTGGAGGCAGGCGTGTTCCTGATCTCGGCAATGCTGGCCTGGCACATCTCCGCCAAACCGGGGGCTGCTGCCGCGCCCCGGCCAGCGGCCCGCAACTTTCCATCTGCCGAAGGGCTTGCTCTCGGCGCCAACACAAGGACCACCCAATGACCGATTCCATTTTTGATGTCGTGGTGGTTGGAGGCGGCCCGGCTGGCGCCACCGCCGCACACGAACTGGCCAAGCTGGGCCGCGCGGTGCTGCTGCTGGACCGCGCGGGACGCATCAAGCCCTGTGGCGGCGCCATTCCGCCGCGCCTGATCCAGGATTTCCAGATACCTGATCACCTGCTGGTGGCCAAAGCGCGGTGCGCCCGCATGATCGCGCCGTCCCATCACCAGGTGGACATCCCGATCGAGAACGGCTTTGTCGGCATGGTCAACCGCGAGCAGTTCGACGAATGGCTGCGCGAACGCGCCGCTGCCGCTGGCGCGGTGCGGCGCACCGGACAATTCGAATCGATCAGCCGTACCGACGACGGCCTCAGCGTGGTGCATTACCGCGTTCGCGAACGCAACGCCAGCGGCGACGGGCATGCCATGAGCGTTCGCACCCGCTGCATCGTGGGCGCTGATGGCGCCCGCTCTGAGGTGGCGCGCCAGGGTGCCGTACCAGGAGCAGAACGCACCAAGTATGTGTTCGCCTACCATGAGATCCTGCGCGCACCGCCGCAACAGTCCCGTGCAGCAGACTACGACGACAGCCGTTGCGATGTGTACTACCAGGGCCGCTTCTCGCCAGATTTCTACGGCTGGGTTTTCCCACATGGCGACACGCTGAGTGTGGGTACCGGCAGTGCAGACAAAGGTTTTTCACTGCGTGCATCGGTCCAGTCCATGCGCGAAACCAGTGGCCTGTCTGGCTGCGAAACCCTGCGGCGTGAAGGCGCACCCATTCCCATGAAGCCCCTGCCCCGCTGGGACAACGGGCACGACGTGGTGCTGGCCGGCGATGCTGCGGGCGTGGTGGCGCCCGCCTCGGGTGAGGGCATTTATTACGCCATGGTGGGAGGCCAGCTAGCGGCCGAAGCGGTGCAGGCGATGCTGGTGACTGGCAATGCCAAAGCCTTGCAGCTCGCCCGCAAACGCTTTATGAAACTCCATGGCACCGTGTTCTGGGTGCTCGGTGTGATGCAGGCCTTCTGGTACGGCAGCGAGAAGCGCCGCGAACGTTTCGTGAAAATGTGCGAAGACCGGGATGTGCAGCAACTCACGTTCGAGTCCTACATGAACAAACGCCTCGTGCGCAAAAAACCGATGGCGCACGTGCGCATCTTCCTCAAAGATGTCGGGCATCTGCTGGGCTTGGTGCGCGTTTGAAGACTGCACTGCGCCGCGCCTGAGCCCCCACCACTAGCACCCAGCTGATTTGTGGCAGACCTCTGGAGCCAAGGCATTCTGGTAGACGCAGCGATTGCCATCACACTGCTTGAATGGTTGGGTCTGGTCTTGTACCGCCGCATCAGCGGCAAAGGTCTTGCCGCACAGGCCTACCGTTTGAACCTGGTTTCAGGCCTGTGTCTGATGTTGGCCTTGCGCAGCACTCTGCACGACCAGGCTTGGTGGTGGAGTGCTGCCTGCCTGGCCGCCTCGGGTGTTGCGCATGTGATCTATCTCAAGCAGCGCTGGCGTCAGCCTGGCTGACACTAGCTACCGCTCAGACCTGCGGTCAAGCCTTTTTGACGTAAGCAGAGCACCAGCCGTTCGCCGCCACGGCCTTGCCCGGGAAAATACCGCAGGGTCCCGCCTCTGAACCCGCTTTGCCGGTGTACAGCGTGCAGTTGCTGCATTTCTGAGTGGCAGCATGCTTGGGGAACCGCTTTGCATCAACCTTGGTGGTGTCGGCAACATAACCCAGGCCCACAGCCTGCGGGTCCTTCTCATTCACCAAGGCAGGAGCAGCCTGGGCATGCACGGCTCCAGCGGTCAAGACAGCCGAACTGGCGGCCACCTGCATCATGAACACGCGTCGATTGGTATCTTT
>DAIOEI010000463.1:0-2257 GCA_036746335.1 Hydrogenophaga sp.
CATCTGCTGTTCACCACCCGACATGGTGCCGGCCAGCTGGTCCTTGCGCTCTTTGAGGCGCGGAAAAATACCAAACATGCGCTCGATATCGTTGGCGATGCCCTGGCTGTCCTTGCGGATGTAGGCGCCCATCTGCAGGTTTTCGGTGATGGTCATGCGGGTAAACACGCCACGACCTTCTGGCACCATGGCCAGCCCCTGCCCAACCAAGTCCCAGGCGCCTTTGCCCTTGATGCTCTGGCCCAGGTACTCAATATCGCCAGCCTCGAAGCCGAGCGAACCCGTGATCGCCTTCATGGTGGTGGTTTTGCCCGCGCCGTTGGAGCCGATCAGGGAGATCAGCTCGCCTTCGCGCACCTCCATGTCGATGCCCTTGACGGCCTTGATGCCGCCATACGACACCTTCAGGCCACTGACTTTCAGGAGTGTGTTTGCCATTTCAAGATTCCTTGTTCGTTGCGGTGTCCGGTGCGAAGGGTCTCAACCCAGAACATCGCGGAACCGGCTTCGCCGGGCCGCAGATGTTGCCCCCTGGGGGGTGACGCGCACAGCGCGGCGCGGGGGGAGGTCACCCCCCACCGGTGCCCAGATAAGCCTCGATGACCTTCGGGTCGTTCTGGACTTGCGTCGGTGTGCCCGAAGAGAGCTGCTTGCCATAGTCCAGCACCGTGACGCGATCACAAAGGCCCATCACCAGTTTCACATCGTGTTCGATCAGCAAAATGGTGCGGTTGTCTTTGCGAATCTGATCAATCAGTTCGCGCAGTTGCACCTTCTCCGTCGCGTTCATGCCGGCTGCTGGTTCGTCCAGCGCAATCAACTGTGGGTCGGTCGCCAGGGCGCGCGCGATCTCCAGGCGGCGCTGGTCGCCGTAGCTCAGTGTGCGCGACTTGTAGTCGGCGAACTTGCCGATGCCCACATAGTTCAGCAACTCCTGGGCGCGCGCGGCGATTTCTTGCTCTTCGCGCTTGAAGGCAGGCGTGCGCAGGATGGCGCCGATCAAGCCGGAGTGGGTGCGCACATGCCGCCCCACCATCACGTTTTCCAGCGCTGTCATGTCGGCGAACAGGCGGATGTTCTGGAAGGTGCGGGCGATACCCGCCTTGGCCACCTCGTGCACCGCAGTCGGCGTGTAGGGCTTGCCAGCCAGTTCAAAACTGCCGCTATCGGGCGTGTAAAGACCGGTCAAGACGTTGAAAAACGTGGTCTTTCCTGCGCCGTTGGGGCCAATCAGGCCATAAACCTGACCACGCTGGATTTCAATGCCCACGTCGCTGAGAGCTTGCAGGCCTCCAAAGCGCTTGGAAACGTTGGCCACCTTCAAAATCGTGTCGCTCATCTTATTTGGCCTCCGCTGTTTTGCTCAGGGACTTGCCGTGTTCGGGCGAGGGCCACAGGCCTTTGGGTCGCAGCAGCATGATGATGATCATGGCCAGCGCAATGAGCAACTGGCGCAGGATTTCGGGCCCGAGTCGCCCATCGGTCATGGCAGTCAGCGGGTGTGCAACGTGGCGCAGCAGCTCTGGCAAACCGGCCAAGACCAGGGCCCCCAGGATCACGCCCGGAATGTGCCCCAGGCCACCGAGCACCACCATCGCCACAATCATCACCGACTCCATCAGGATGAACGACTCGGGGTACACACCCCGCATGAAGGACGCAAACAGCACACCGGAGATACCCCCAAAAGTGGCGCTCATGCCGAAAGCGGCCAGCTTGAGGTTGCGGGTGTTCAGGCCCATGGCCTTGGCAGCGATCTCGTCTTCGCGGATGGCCATCCAGGCGCGGCCAATGCGAGAGTCTTGCAGCCGGTAGGCAATCACCACAGCCATCAGCACAAAGAACAGGATCAGGTAGTAATACAAGGTGACCGGCTGGAAGGTGTAACTCCAGTCCCCCAGCGAGATGGTCAGGCGCTGACTCATGCTGTGGCCAAACACCGAAACCGCATCGATGTTGCTGATGCCCTTGGGGCCGTTGGTCAGGTTGACCGGGCGGTCCAGGTTGAGCATGAAAATGCGCACGATCTCGCCGAAACCCAGAGTCACGATGGCCAGATAGTCGCCACGCAGCTTGAGCACAGGCGCGCCCAATATCAAGCCGGTCACCCCCGCCACAAAACCGGCCAGGATCATCACCAGCCAGAAGTTCATGTGCAAACCGGTCGGGAACATCGCAGCGATCCAGGCGAAGTTCTCCGTCAGGTGCGGCGACGCCAGAAGGCCGTACAGATACGCACCCACAGCAAAGAAGGCGA
>DAIOEI010000464.1:0-2254 GCA_036746335.1 Hydrogenophaga sp.
TCGCCACCGCCGCCTCCTCGCGGTGCCGGTTCTTCAGGCGGCTCCAGCACCAGCGGGCCGTCACGCGCAGCACCGCGTCGGCCAGTGCACTCAGGTCATCGGCCACCTGCTCCACCGTCAGCACACCCTCCACATCGCGGGCCAGGGTGCGGAACACCTCGGCATGGTGCGCGCGGCGCAGCAGGTTCAGCAGTTCTTCCTCGTCGTCTTCACCGGTGCGCTGCAGCGCGGTACGCCGGTCTTCCAGGTCGGCCTCGAACTGCGCGGCGTCAAAGCGATCATCTAACAACTGGCGGCTGGCCAGCTCGTCGATCACGCCCGGGTGCTTGAGCAGGTAGCGCGCTGGCCATTTGGCCGCTCCCAGCAGGCGCAGCAGCCGCTCGTGCACCGAAGGCCGCTCCTGCAGCAGCGCCAGATAGCTCTCGCGGCGCAGCAGGGGCTCGATCCAGTCCGCCAGGCGCAGCGCACCCGCTTCATTGACCCGGCCCTCTTCAAGCCAGGCGCCAGTGCGCTCCACCAGGCGCACCAGCCGCACTTGTGCGTCTTCCCGCAAAGCCAGCACGCGTGGATGCTCACACCACTGCCCCACCTTGGCGCCAAAGGCCTCGGGCAGACGGGTGATCACGCCCTGCAAGTCTTCCACCAGATTGCGCGTGATGCCTTTGCCATGGCAGTTTTTGCCCTGGCAGGTGCCCTGACCGCCACCAAGCAAGATGTCAAACTCGTGTGCCACCGTTTCCCGGTGTGTGTCCAGCTCGCACAAAAAGGCCCCCACACTGGCGAACCCCATCGACGCCGCGATGAAGCCCAAGTCTTCATCGCTGGTGGGCAGCAAGTGGGTCTGCTGATCGTCCAGGTACTGGATGCGGTGCTCCACCTGGCGCAGAAACACATACGCCCTGGCCAATGCATCGGCGGTGGACTGCGGCATCAACTGCGCCTTGGTCACGCGCTGCAGCGCTTGCAGCGTAGGCCGGGTGCGCAGCTCGGGGAACTGCCCGCCGCGCACCACCTGCAAGAGCTGCACCGTGAACTCGATCTCGCGGATGCCGCCCCGCGACAGCTTGACATCGTTGGCTCGCTCCGGATGCCCCGCTGCGCGCTTGGCCGCGTGGTCGCGGATCTGGCGGTGCAGCGTGCGCAGCGACTCGAACACGTTGTAGTCCAGATATCGGCGAAACACAAAGGGCAGCACCGCACCGCGCAGCGCGCTCGCTCCACCGTCGGCCACGCAGGCGGCCGGCGCGATCACGCGGCTCTTGAGCCAGGCAAAGCGCTCCCATTCGCGGCCCTGCACCAGGAAATACTCTTCTAATGCATCCAGCGAAACCGCTGGCGGCCCGGAGTTGCCATTGGGCCGAAGCGCCAGGTCTACCCGGAACACATTGCCATGCTCGGTGGTCTCGCCCACCGTGTTGTAGATGTGCTTGACCGCCTTGGCAAAGTACTCGTGGTTGCTGATCTTGTTGCGGCCTTGCCCATTGCCAGCCGTCTCGCCGTCGGCCTCGTACACATAGATCAGGTCGATATCGCTCGATACATTCAGCTCGCGGGCACCCAGCTTGCCCATGCCAATCACCCACAGCTGGGCCCGGCTCAAGGGCGCTGCGGCATGCGGCTGCGTTGGGCTGTCTGCTGCCAGCAGTGGCGCGCCATGGCGCTCGTCCAGCTCGGCAAAGGCCAGTGTGCAGGCTTCGTCCAGAGCCAGCTCCGCCAGCTCGGTCACCGCGCGGGTCACCTCGGCCAGCGAAGCCGACTCCTCGCAATCGAGCACCACCAGCCGCTCCATCACCAGCTGGCGCAACACCCGCAGCGCAGCCGGCACGGGCAAGCCCCGGTCCAGCAACTGCTGCAAGCACGCCCGCATCAATGGCTTGTCCGGCGCTCCCTGGGCCAGGCATTGCAGCTCGCCCGCGTAGCGCCTGCGGATGCGCTGTACAAACCGGGAGTGGTCCGCCAGGGCTGTCAGGGCGGCGTTGTTGCCCGGGGCCAGCGAGCGGCTGGGCATGTGTGCAAACTCCAGGGAACCGATGGGTGTGCTGGCCGTCATAATTTGTTGTGTATATGAAACCTGGCCCGGCTGCTTCCGCTCCTCTCGAAAGCGTACCTAAAACCTTTTCTGTCGCGGCCCGCTGGCTGTTATGGATGGTGCTGGCCGCCTGGTTGGTGCTGGCGCTCATCTTGGGCCTGCTGCAATTTTGGATTGTGCCGCGAATCAACGACTGGCGCCCCGAGCTCGAACGCTGGGCCACCC
>DAIOEI010000465.1:0-2252 GCA_036746335.1 Hydrogenophaga sp.
TCGACCAGGGCACGGTGGACTTCATCCCCACCTACGACGGCTCGTTCGAAGAACCCAAACAACTGCCTGCGCGCCTGCCCTTCAACCTGCTCAACGGCGCCAGTGGCATTGCGGTGGGTCTGGCCACCGAGATCCCCAGCCACAACCTGCGCGAGGTGGCCGACGCCTGTGTGGCGCTGATCAAAAACCCCAAGCTGGCTGATGAAGGGCTGCTCGCCATCCTGCCCGGCCCGGACTACCCGGGTGGCGGCCAGATCATCAGCCCGGCGGGCGACATCGCCGACGCTTACCGCAGCGGCCGCGGCAGCCTCAAGGTGCGCGCACGCTGGAAGATTGAAGACCTGGCGCGCGGCCAGTGGCAACTGGTGGTGAACGAATTGCCGCCCGGCGTGAGCAGCCAGAAGGTGCTCGAAGAAATCGAGGAAATCACCAACCCCAAGGTCAAGGCCGGCAAGAAGGCGCTGAGCCAGGAGCAGACCCAGCTCAAGGCCAGCATGCTGATGGTGCTGGACGCTGTGCGCGACGAGTCCAGCAAAGACGCGCCGGTGCGCCTGGTGTTCGAGCCCAAGAGCTGCCGCATCGAACAGCAGGAACTCATCACCGCGCTGCTGGCGCACACCAGCCTGGAAAGCTCGGCGCCGATCAACCTGACCATGATCGGGATTGACGGGCGGCCGACGCAGAAGAGCCTGCGCCTGATGCTGGAAGAGTGGATTGCATTCCGCCAGACCACCATCACCCGCCGCAGCAAGTTCAAGCTGCAGAAGGTGCTGGACCGCATCCACATCCTCGAAGGTCGGCAGCTCGTGCTGCTGAACATCGACGAGGTGATTGCGATCATCCGCCACAGCGACGAACCCAAGGCCGCGCTGATCGAACGCTTCCGGCTCAGCGACCGGCAGGCCGAGGACATCCTTGAAATCCGACTGCGCCAACTCGCCCGGCTTGAAGCGATCAAGATCGAGCAGGAACTCAAGGAGCTGCGCGAAGAGCAGGGCAAGCTGGAAGACATCCTGGCCAACCCGGCGAGCCTCAAGCGCCTGATGGTCAAGGAGATCGAGCAGGACGCCAAGACCTTTGCCGACCCGCGCCGCACGCTGATCCAGGCCGAGAAGAAGGCCGTGGCCGAGATCAAGGTGGTGGACGAGCCGGTCACGGTCGTCATCTCCAGCAAGGGCTGGGTGCGCGCGCGCACCGGCCACGGCCATGAGGCCGGTAGCTTCGCCTTCAAGGCCGGTGATGGTCTGTACGGCACCTTTGAATGCCGCACGGTGGACACGCTCATCACCTTTGGCAGCAACGGGCGCGTCTACAGCGTGCCGGTGGCCAGCCTGCCCGGCGCGCGCGGCGATGGCCAGCCGATCACCACGCTGATCGAACTTGAAAGCGGCACGCAGCCGCTGCATTACTTTGCTGGCCCGGCCAACGCCACGCTGCTGCTCAGCGGCACCGGCGGCTACGGCTTCCTGGCCACCGTGGACAACCTGGTCTCGCGCCAGAAAGCGGGCAAGGCCTTCATCAGCCTGGGCGAGGGCGAAACCATCTGCGCGCCCTCCCACGCGGCCCACACCTCCGGCGGTCAGCCGCTGGCGCCTGCCTCGCATGTGGCCTGCGCCTCCACCGGCGGCCGCATCCTCACCTTTGAGATCGGCGAACTCAAAACCATGGAGAAGGGCGGCCGGGGCCTGATGCTTATCGACCTGGAGGCCAAGGACACGCTGGCAGGCGCCTGCGCCTACACCCGCAGCGTGAAGATCGAGGGCACAGGCCGCGGCGGCAAGGAGCGCGACGAAACGCTGGAAATCCGCAGCCTGAACAACGCCCGCGCCCTGCGCGGCCGCAAAGGCAAGGCCGCCGACCTCGGCTTCAAGCCCGCCCGGATCAGCCGGGTGGAGTGATCGGCATGGACAGCACCTCCCTGTTGGTTTTGCTGGCCAGCTTTGTGCTGGCCTTTGGTGTGGCGCGCTGGGTGGGCAAACGCGTCAAGTCCCGCCGGGAAGCAGACGAAGCCACCAAGGCCCAACTGGCGCTGGCCCAGCAAAGCCGCCAGGTGCGGCGCGCGGCGGCCCGCCAAAAAAAGGGTGACAGCACAAAACAGTGAGAAGGCCCTGGGCACGCGATGGGGGCAGTGGGCATCAGCAGGCCCCTATCCCAGCCCAAGCCCACGGCCATCAGCCCACTACCCGAATCCCCTGCGTGCTTGTTCCTTTGAGCCGTTGTATGCGGTGCACTGGGCAAGCACGGCGAAGTCT
>DAIOEI010000466.1:0-2251 GCA_036746335.1 Hydrogenophaga sp.
TACCGCACCGAAGAGTTTGCCACCCGCGTCAAGGAGATCACCGGCGGTCAGGGCGTGAAGGTGGTGTACGACTCGGTGGGCAAGGACACCTTTGAGAAATCGCTGGACTGCCTGCGTCCCTTTGGCCTGATGGTGAGTTTTGGCAACGCCAGCGGTCCGGTGGCGCCGATGGCACCGGGCATCCTCGGCCCCAAGGGCTCGATCTATCTGACGCGCCAAACGCTGTTCACCCACATCAGCAGCCGTGAGCGCACGCAGGCCATGGCGGATGATCTGTTTGCGGTGGTTTCCAGCGGCGCGGTGAAGATCCGCATCGACCAGCGCTTTGCGCTGACCGATGTGCGCCAGGCCCATGAAAGCCTGGAAGCCAGGGCAACCACCGGCTGCACCGTGTTGTTGCCCTGAGCGGGGTCAGAAGCGGAAACCCACCCCGAAGGTCACGCCATCCACCTTCACGCCTTTGCGGTCGTAGGTGTTCATGTAATCGGCGTTGAGCGAGAGGTTCTGGGTGAGGTTGAAGCTTGCGCCCGCGCCATACGCAAAGCCGGTGCCCCGGTCAGAAGCCGAGAAAGGGCCCGCCGATGCACTGACTTTGGTGCTGGTCACACCGGCGCGGCCAAACAGCTCGACCGACTCGCCCAGGCGCACCTTGGGTTTGACAAACAGGCCCACGCTGTTCTCCACCTCACCCTTGACCGAGACACCGGCCACCCGCGCCGTGTCGTCGCTCAGACCCAGGCTGAGGTGGGTTTCCACCGCCAGGTTGGGGTTGAGTTCGTAGCCGATGATGCCGCGCACGGCGGTTGGCTCCATCTTGCTGTTGATCCCGGGGCTGGATTCGTCGTAGTTCAGCATGCTGTAGCCGATCTCGCCGTACAGGCTTTGCGCCTGTGCGCTCAAGGCCAGCAGGCCGCTGCCAGCGATCAGAAGGGCTTTGTGGGTGCGATTCATGAAACCTCCAGAGAGTGTTGAACAACGAGACCGGCTGGTCCCACTGTTCATCTGAGTCTGAGGCGGCTTCGAGGTTGCAGGTTTCGAGACAAGCGCTCGCAAAGAAGGTGTCGGCTTGTAACGGTGGCGCCGGTGGACGTAGCACCAGTGGCCGGAGTCAGGCGCTGGCGGTCGCGGTCTGGGGAGCCACGGTCTGCAGCGCGCTCGCAAGGTGGGCGAGCGTGCCATCCACGTCGTGCCATTTGTCCAGGCCGAACAGGCCGATGCGGAAGGTCTTGAAGTCTGCGCCTTCGTCGCATTGCAGTGGCACACCGGCAGCGGTCTGCAGGCCGGCGGCCAGAAATTTCTTGCTGTTCTGGATGTCGGAGTCGGTGGTGTAGCTGACCACCACCCCGGGCGCTTGAAAGCCCGCCGCGGCCACGCTGGGAAACCCGTGGCTTTCCATGAGCTGGCGCACGGCGCTGCCCAGGGCCAGTTGCTCCTCGCGCACGCGGGCGTAACCGTAAGCTTCGGTTTCCTGCATGGTTTCGCGCAGGCGCATGAGCGCATCGGTCGGCAGGGTGGAGTGGTAGGCGTGCCCACCGCCTTCATAGGTCTCCATGATCTGCAGCCACTTCTTGAGGTCCATGGCGAAGGTGGTGCTCTGGGTGGCGTCGATGGCCTGCCGGGCGCGCTCGCTGAGCATGACCATGGCGCAGCAAGGCGAGCTGCTCCAGCCTTTTTGTGGTGCAGAAATCAGGATGTCCACGCCGGTGGCCTGCATGTCCACCCACATCGCGCCGGAGGCGATGCAATCGAGCACGAACAAACCACCCACCGCGTGCACCGCGTCGGCCACTGCGCTCAGGTAGTCGTCGGGCAGCATCATGCCGGCGGCGGTTTCCACGTGGGGGGCAAACACCAGCGCGGGCTTCTCGGCGGCAATGGCGGCGGTGACTTTTTCAATGGGGCAGGGCGCCCAGGGCGCCTGCGCGCCGCCTGCCGCCTGGCGGGCCTTGAGCACCGTGTGGCTGGCGGGGATGGAGCCCATGTCAAAAATCTGGGTCCAGCGGTAGCTGAACCAGCCGTTGCGGATGACCATGACATGTTTACCGTGGGCAAACTGGCGAGCCACCGATTCCATGCCGAAGGTACCACTGCCGGGCACCAGTACCGCAGAGTGCGCGCCATACACGCGCTTGAGCATCGCACTGATGTCGGTCATCACGCCCTGGAAGCGTTTGGACATGTGGTTGAGCGCGCGGTCGGTGTAGACGACCGAAAACTCGAGCAGACCGTCGGGGTCGATGTGGGGCAGCAA
>DAIOEI010000467.1:0-2250 GCA_036746335.1 Hydrogenophaga sp.
ATGTCGGGGCGCTTGCGCTTGAGGTTTTCCTTGGCGAACTTGGCGACCTGGTGGCCGTGGGAGTAGTTCTGGTTGAAAAGGTAGACCTTCTTGATGTCGGTCTTGTCTTTCATGTAGGTGGTCAAGGCTTCCATCTTCATGGAAGTGTCGGCATCGAACCGGAAGTGCCAGTAGCTGCACTTGCTGTTGGTGAAGTCCGGGTCCACCGCAGCGTAGTTCAGGAAGATCACTTCCTTGCCGGGGTTGCGCGAATTGTGGCGGTTGACAGCGTCGATCAGCGCTCCGGCCACCGAGGACCCGTTGCCCTGCGCCAGATAACGAACGCCCTGATCAATGGCGGCCTGCATGGCGGTCACGCTCTCGGCCGGGCTGAGCTTGTTATCGAACCCCACCACCTCGAACTTCACGCCTGCCGGATTGGTGGCCGAGAACTTCTCGGCAAAGAACTGCCAGCTCTTGAGCTGGTTGTTGCCCACTGGACCCATCAGACCCGTCTGGGGATCGATCCAGGCGATCTTGACGGTTTCGCCCTTCTGGGCGTACGCGGTGGACAGGCTGGTGATACAGGCGGCCAGGGCAAGGGTCTTGAGGGCGAAGCGCATGTCGATGTCTCCTGAGGGGCTGAAAACCCCAGCGTACCGGGTGGTTGTCAGGCTGCCCTCAGGGAATGCCCCTAAGTACTATCGCGCAGGCGACTGAATACGCTGCCAACCCGGGTTGTGTCAGGGCCTGAGCATCTGACATTGCACCGGCGCACTGATCTCGGACGCAGGCATGAACTGCAACGGCGCGAAAGTGTAGCCAGTGCCCTCGGCACCGCGTGGATGCTGTGGATCCACCGGCTGCCAGCGGGACAGGTAAATGCCTTTGAGCAGTTGGTGGTCGGCTGCGCGCATCTGCACAGGCCCGTTGAAACCATTGAAGATGGCACCACTCATCCGGGCAGCCACCCGAGTGGCATCGGTTGTTCCTGCGTGGGTGATGGCATGCAGCAACAAGGCCATGCCGTCATAGGCGGCCAGAACCACCAGGTCTTCGCCGTGCTCGTGGCGGAAAGCCTGTGCCAACTCGCCGACCGGCCCTTCTTGATTGGTATGGTTGTAGGCCACCTGAAACACAGGTGCGGGATCTTCGTCATGGGCCAATACCTGCGGTACCCCCTTGAGGCCCGGGTAATAGGCATAAAGAGGCACGCGCACGCGCTCTATCTGCATGGCCTTGACAAGCTCGCGCAAGTCCACGCCCCAGTTGCCTGTGACCAGGGCTTGAGCGCCGGCATCCTGGATGCGCCTCGCAGCTGCCTCAAAGCCATAGCCGGCAAAGGCTGGGTGCAGCTCGTCGCCAACGACCTCGACGATGGGAGCCTCCTGTTCGAGCGCTCGGCGAAAGTGCAAGGCCAGTTGCTGGCCGTGCGCATAGTTCTGGTTGAGCAGATAAACCTTGCGCAGGTGCGGTTGAGCCGCCAGAAAGCGGGCGAGCGCACGGGTTTTCATGGCGGTATCGGCATCCAGCCGAAAGTGCCAGAAGTTGCATTTCTCGTTGGTCAGGGCCGGATCGTTGGCCGCGTAATTGAGATAGAGCGCAGCCCGGTCGGGATGGCGCAGGTTGTGCCGCGCCAAGGCTTCTGATATGGCTGCGGCCACACCCGATCCGTTGCCTTGAACAATGTATCGGAAGCCCTGATCCAGCGCAGCCTTGAGCACATCGAGCGTGAGCTTGGGCGAACCCTTGTTATCGAATCCTGCCACCACAAAGCGGACTCCGCTCGCATGGTGGGGCCCAGCCAGTTCGCGGGCCATGAACTGCCAGCTGCGCAGGCTGTTGCGGCCAATGTCACCGGCAGGGCCCGACAAGGGATCAATAAACGCCATACGAACCGTCTGGCGATCACCCAAGCCAGTCCAGGCAGGCGCAGCCACGCTGGCACCCAATCCAGCCAGCACATGGCGCCTGCCGATCAGGGCCGGATCAGCGCCAGCAATACGGGCAGATGGTGCTGTTTTCATCCAATGGTGGGGTCAGTGCCTGGGTGCCTCACACCCCCGGCAACACATAGTCCTTGAGCTGCTGGCGCAGCGTCATCTTCTGCATCTTGCCGGTGGCGCCCAGCGGGATGGCATCGACAAACACCACGTCATCGGGAATCTGCCACTTGGCCGTCTTTCCCTCGTAAAAGGCCAGCAGCTCCTCGCGCGAGACCTCGGCGCCCGGCTTCTTGACCACCACCACGATGGGGCGCTCGTCCCACTT
>DAIOEI010000468.1:0-2243 GCA_036746335.1 Hydrogenophaga sp.
AGGCCTGTCAGGGGTGAGCGGCAGCATGCCCCCTTAGAATTGTGGTCGGTGTGGAGTTCGACGTTTCGGCGCTGACGGACATGTTTCGGACGACATCACCCAGTCACCTAAAACACCGCAGACGACGGGGAGCGAAACATGGGAATGGTGCCTTTTTGGCATGTGTTCGACAGCTACGAGCT
Organism: Hydrogenophaga sp.; assembly: GCA_036746335.1. GTDB lineage: Bacteria > Pseudomonadota > Gammaproteobacteria > Burkholderiales > Burkholderiaceae_C > Hydrogenophaga. The sequence goes on from DAIOEI010000468.1 coordinate 183, forward strand.
GCCTGACACGGACACCAGGAGCCTGACGGATCCTCAACAGGCGTGGGCTCTGATCGAACGACTCTACGGTCAGCCACCAGCTCCGCATGTTCGCATTCGCCGGCTCGTCTCCTTGCTGGCGCGGGAGTTACCGGACGACCCACCGGGCACATCACCGGAGGTCCATGTATGGGAAGATGGACTGGCGCCAGTCCCCGAGACCGTCGAGCACGCCGCCTGTTCGCTCGGTATCGGAGCAGGCGGATTTGAACGCGTGCTGCCGCGCGCGCTGACCTTGGCGCGTGAGCTGCTGCTGGATGTGGTCGACGACATGCATGGCGTCTATGTACCGATCCGCGGCCTGCCGGTACCCCAGGCCGAGGGTGTCCAGTATCTTCGAGCCCTGTTGCATCCCCAGGCGCGTCGACCCTGGGCCGACACTGCGGCACTCCGTCAGGCCCTGAAAACCGGCTTGACCGAGCTGCTGCAGCCTATGGGTTTTGGCGTGGTGGCCGAAGAAGGCGCCGTGCTGCGGTTCGAACGCCATTGGGCTCAAGGCTTGCTGAGCATCACCGCCCACATCAGCGGCCCGGAGAAGTCGCTGCAATGCAGCCTCCACCTCGAGGACCGTCGGCCGGCCGATGGTCGGTCGGATGTGGCGCGTTTGAACACCACTCTCGAAGCCTTGCGGCAGCAACACGAACCTGCCTGGAGCGCCGAGCGCACCGGGCGCCCTTTCATCCGGCTGGCCATGACGTCCTTCTGGGTGGACTGGATGCTGGAAGATCTGGCGAAGTGGGGTTTGCCCTTGCTGGAGCCAGTCGATCGCTCTGGCGGCGATCCGTCCGATCTCCCGCAACGGGAGGAGACCAACCCCAAACCTGCCGCCACGACACCATGGAGTCTGGTGCCCACCGAAGAAGAGGCCGAGGCTGCGGCATCGCTGGAAGTGCTGCGGGCACGGGCACAGAGCGGTGATGCTCAGGCCATGCTCGAACTTGCTTACGCATATGCACAGGGCCAGCACACCGAGGCGGATCTGGGTGCCGCCGCCGCGCTGTTCCGAAAGGCCGCCGACCAAGGCCTGGATGCCGCCATGTACAACCTGGGCGTGTGTTATTGGCGGGGTGATGGCGTAGCCGAAGACAAGGCGCAGGCCATCGACTGGTTTTTTCGCGCGGCGGATCGCGGGCATGGACACGCCCTTTACATGCTCGGCATGGCCTACCGAAACGGTATTGGTGTGCCCAAAGATGTCGCCGCATCCAACGCATTGATGGTGGTGGCGGGTGCCAAGGGAGTGGCTCAGGCGACCGCAGAAGGGGTGATCGCCGGCGCCGGTTCCTGGTCCGATCTGGCCAAGGAGCTCATCGAACATCGGGTTTCCAGCGCCCTGAAAGCCCGCCACCTTCGGACGACTCCAAAGGAGCCGGAAAGGCCGGTGCCAGCGACGCAGGGAACGCCAGCGCCAGCAGAGCGGGAAAAATCCCCAGTAGCTGCGGCCCAGCGCGCTGCCGCTGCGGGCACGAGCCGGTCTGCCGCGTCCGCTCGCCGTGGCCCCGCCGATGAGCGACCCACGCGCGACGTTCCGGCCCTGTGGGCTGCCGCCTACGGTGCGCTGGGCTGGCTGGTGGTTCTGTTGCTGGGTGGTGCTCCACCTTCCGGTGGCGCTCTGGCGGTACATGGCCTGGGTGTTGTGGCGGGTGCCTTCGGCGTCTACCGCCTTTCGGGCACACTGGGTCATGGTGGTGCAGTGCGCTGGGTGTTGACACTGCTGGCGCTGTTGCCTGGCATCGGTGCGCTGACCTGCGCGGTGCAACTCGTTCGTTCCCTGCGATCAAACTGAACACGTCGGCCTGTCAAACGAGATTGCTATCTTTCACGTCTTTATCGCCCGCTGGCCTCCCAGCGCAAGACCATGCCATCGAACCCACCGCAGTCCTCCAGCCTTCAGACCGTCAGCGCGGTCATCACGGCTCTGGCCGCCGTGGTGGCGCTCATCGTCATTCCCTGGCAATTGCGGGAATCCGAGCGCTTGCAGCAGGCGCAATCGGCGCGGGACATTTACCGCGATTTCCTCAA
>DAIOEI010000469.1:0-2237 GCA_036746335.1 Hydrogenophaga sp.
TCGGTGTACTTCTGGCAGTATCCGTCCGGCCAAGTCACATTGAATCTTGAGGGTCTGCCCAGGATGCTTGTGTCCACGAAGAAATACGTGGACACATGGACACTTCAGATACCGAACCTCAAGACGTTAGCCCGGTAGCCGTTCGAAGTTGGAGACGGCACTCTGCGGAATTCAAGGCGCGCGTCATCGAGCTGGCGCGGCAGCCTGGCACCTCGATGGCAGCCGTGGCACTGGCCAACGGCCTGAACGCGAACATGCTGCGCCGCTGGGTCCATGAGGCGACGGCCAGTGATGGCGCATCGAAGACCGCAGTACCCCGCGCTGCACCGGCGCTCGCGAGCTTCGTGCAGTTGCCAATGCGTAGACCTCAGCATCAGGCCGCGCTCGATGCTCAACCGGCGCCCCCGGCGCCCCCGGCGGAACACCGGCCTGCCGACATCACGGTAGAGATCCACCGCGGCGGCACCACCGTGCACGCCAAGCTGCCCATGGACGAGCGCAGCGCGGCCTGGCTGCGCGAGGTGCTTGAACCGCGATCATGATCAAGGTCGATGCGGTGTGGCTGGCCGTGCAGCCGCTGGACATGCGCCTGGGCACCGAAGCCGCACTGGCCCGCGTGGTCGGCGTCTTCGGCGCGGCGGTCCCGAACCACGCCTACCTCTTCGCCAATCGGCGTGCCAACCGCATGAAGGTGCTGGTGCACGATGGCATCGGCGTGTGGCTGGCGGCGCGGCGGTTGAACGCCGGCAAGTTCGTCTGGCCTGCTGACGCCGCCAACACGCTTGAGCTGACGCGCCCGCAGTTCGATGCCCTGGTGCTGGGCCTGCCTTGGCAGCGGCTGGGTGATGCAGGAATCATCCGCGTGATCTGAGACAGTTACCTCGGCCGGCTGCAATTGCCGGATATTCCGATGCGCAAAGCGCTGCGACGCGGCACGATCACGGTCCATGATCAGCGCACAGCAACTGGACGCCCTGGAGCCGCAGACGCGGCAGGTGGTCCAGTCTCTGCTGGCACAGGTCCAGCGGCGTGATGCCGAGATTGCCTTCAAGCAGGCACTGATCGACAAGCTCACGCACGAGATGGCGGTGCTCAAGCGGATGAAGTTCGCCGCCAGCAGTGAACGCTTCGCTAGCACCCTGGCGCCCGAGCAGAAGAGCCTGCTGGAGGAGACGCTGGACACCGACCTGGCCGAGCTCGAACGGGAGATCGATCGCGAGCGCGGCAAGGCCGGCGACAACAAGGACAAGACCGAGAAGAAGACACCCAAGCGCACCCCGCTGCCGCCGCACCTGCCGCGTCACGATGTGCCGCACGAACCGGTGGACACCACCTGTGGCTGCGGGCAGCCGATGCAGCGCTTCGGTGAGGACGTGGCCGAGCGACTGGACTACCAGCCCGGCGTGTTCAGCGTGGAGCGCCATGTGCGCGGCAAGTGGGCGTGCCGGTGCTGCGAGCGGATCGTTCAGGCGCCAGTGCCTGCGCACGTCATCGACAAGGGCATCCCGACGGCTGGCCTGTTGGCCCACCTGTTGGTCGCGAAGTTCCTCGACCACTTGCCGCTGTACCGGCAGGAAGCCATCTTCGAGCGTGCCGGCCACCTGATCGCCAGATCGACGCTGGCGCAGTGGGTGGGCGAATGCGGCGCACAGCTGCAGCCACTGGTGCAGGCCCTGGCCGACGAACTGCGCAGGCACGTCGTGCTGCACGCCGACGAGACGCCAGTGGCCATGCTCAAGCCCAAGCACCTGCGCGACGGCAAGACGCACAAGGCCTACATCTGGTCGTACTGCACCACGAGCGCGAAGCCGACCAAGGCCGTGGTGTTCGAGTTCAGCGAGGGCCGCAGCGGCGAGAACGTGCGCGAGTTCCTCAAGCTCGACACCCCCCAAGCCTGGCAAGGCACGCTGGTCACTGACGGCTTCAGCGGCTACACCGCCTGCTTCGACAAAGGCGTGACCTCAGCGCAGTGCATGGCGCACGCGCGCAGGAAGTTCAACGACCTGTGGGCCAACCACGGCAGCGAGGTCGGCCGCCAGGCGCTGCGCTACTACCAGTGCCTGTTCCGGATCGAGCGCGAGACCCAAGACCTGAACAGCGATGAGCGCAGACGCATACGTCAGCGCAAGTCACGGCGGGTGTTGGCCGTCTTCCACCGCTGGCTATTTGCGCAGCGGCAGTTGGTGCCGACCGGCTCGGCCACGATGAAGGCCATCGACTACAGCTTGAAGCGCTGG
>DAIOEI010000470.1:0-2235 GCA_036746335.1 Hydrogenophaga sp.
CCAGCGCGCCCATGCCGTAGCCAAACGCCACCAGCCACATCAGCGGCTCGGCGATATTGCCCACCAGGCTGGGCAGCGCCAGTTTTTTCCAGACCAGCCAGTTGCGCTGAAACACCGGCCAGAAACGCCAGGAGAGTTTCGGCGCTGACCAAGGCAATGGCGATAGGGTGTTCATCCTTCCTCCCTTATTTGCCGTCCGGTGAGCTTCAAAAACAGGTCTTCCAGATTCGCTGGTCGGTGCAGCGTGCGCAACTGGTGCTGTGGCGACAGGGCCTGCAACAGCGGTTGCGCATCAGGCGTGTAGAAAAACACCGTTTCACCACTGACCTCGACCCGGCCGGCCAACTGGCGCAGGGCGTCGTGTTCGGGCGCGTCGTGCAGCGCCAGCGCACCCGGGCCGTAAACCTCTACCACCTCGGGCTCCAGATGCTGGGCGATCAGCTCTCGCGGTCGGCCTTCGGCGATCTTGCGACCGTGGTCGATCACCAGCAGGCGGCTGCAAAGGCGCTCGGCCTCGTCCATGAAATGGGTGGTCAACAAAATGCTCTTGCCTTGTTGCAGCAGCCGTTGCAAGCGCTCCCACATCAGGTGCCGGGCTTGCGGGTCCAGCCCGGTGGTGGGCTCATCAAGCAGCAGCAACTGGGGATCGTTGACCAGCGCGCGCGCCAGCGACAAGCGCCGCTTCATGCCGCCCGAAAGCTCGCCCGGTTTGGTATCGGCCTTGTGTGCCAGTGCGGCAAACTCCAGCAGTTGCGGGATGCGCGCGCGGATGTCCCGGTCTTTCAGGCCGAAGTAGCGGCCATACACGAGCAGGTTTTCGGCGCAGGAGAAATCCGGGTCCAGGGTGTCCGTCTGGCTCACCACGCCCAGCCGCGCCTTGATGGCCAGCGCATCGCGCGGCATCTCCAGCCCGAATGCAGTTACCCGACCTTCATCGGGCGCGGTCTGACCCAGACACATACGGATGGTGGTCGTCTTGCCCGCGCCGTTCGGGCCGATCACGCCCAGGCATTCGCCCGGCGAAATGGTCAGCGACAGGCCTTTGACCACCGTCTGGCCACCGTATCGCTTGATCAAATCCTGGCATTCGAATAGGGCGTGAGCAGACATGGCTCAGATTGTGCCCGCCTTGCAGCGGGCGATGCGCCCGACCGGCCTTTGCGCACCAGGCCAGACAGGCGCCTACAATACCTCCCGTTCCAGCCGGTGGCACCGTGCCGGTTTCACCCCTCACCCGCCGATTGCCGTGTCCCCTTCCGTTTTTTTGCAGTACATCCTGCCCAAACAGGCCTTGACCATGTTGGCAGGTCGCGTGGCAAGTGCCAAAGGCGGTCGCCTGACACAATGGCTCATTGCCGCATTCGTGCGGCGCTACGGCGTCAATATGTCGGAGGCTGCCAAGGCCGACATCGGCAGCTACGCAAGCTTCAACGAGTTTTTCACCCGTCCGCTCAAACCCGGTGTACGGCCTTTGGCCAAAGCGGCGCTGGTCTGCCCGGTCGATGGTGCGATCAGCCAGTACGGCCCGATCCAGCGCGACCAGATTTTTCAGGCCAAAGGCCACTACTACTCCACCAGCGCTTTGGTGGGTGGAGACTCGGAGCTGGCGGCGCAATTTCTGGGAGGCTCTTTTGCCACGATCTACCTCAGCCCCAAGGACTACCACCGCATTCACATGCCTTGCCAGGCGCGGTTGCGCCGGATGATCCATGTGCCGGGGGACCTGTTTTCGGTCAACCCGGCCACTGCGCAGGGAGTACCCGGCCTGTTCGCGCGCAACGAGCGCGTGGTCTGCGTGTTTGATGCCCCCTTGGGACCCCGGGGCGAGGTGATGCCCATGGTGCTGGTTCTTGTGGGTGCGACCATCGTTGGCAGCATGGCCACTGTCTGGCATGGTGTGGTCAACCCGCCGCGCCCGGGCAAGGTGCGTGACTGGCGCTACGACGATGAGAATTTTGTGCTTGCCCGCGGCGAAGAAATGGGCTGTTTCCTGCTCGGCTCCACGGTGGTGATGCTTTGGCCCAAGAACACCGTGGCTTTTGCGAAGGACTGGGCGCCGGGCAAGGTCGTTCGCATGGGCGAGGCCATGGGCGCAGGTGTTTGACTGAAACCCGTTTTTCGGAGCAATTGCATGACCACACTCGGTACCCCTTTGTCACCCTCAGCCACTCGCGTCATGTTGCTGGGCAGCGGCGAGCTGGGCAAAGAGGTGCTGATCGCGCTGCAGCGCCTGGG
>DAIOEI010000471.1:0-2230 GCA_036746335.1 Hydrogenophaga sp.
AGAGCCCGACGGCACCACCACCGGCCAGGGCTCTGAAAACAGGTTCAGCTGCGCCAGCGCCACCGCACGGGCCTCGTCGGGGTAGCCGCTGCTGTGCGCCGGTTGGCCGCAACAGGTTTGCCCTTGCGGATAATGCACCCGGATGCCCTCGCGCTCCAGCAGGTTGACAGTGTCCAGCCCGGCCTGCGGTGTGAACTGGTCAATCAGGCAGGTGGAAAAAAGGTACACATCCGTCGGCTTGGGCGGGTAGGTACGGTCTGTCAGGCCATAGGGGTTCATCAACGGTCTCCGGCGTCAGTTGTGGTGCGATGGCGCTCATTTTGAACACTTCGCCGCGCCGGGTCATGTGAAATTCACATGGCAGACCTATCAATTATTTTAAAGGTGGGGCCGGGCGGGCCTGACGTGGCCCGCTTGGCTGGTTGTTCAAGCCTTGCGCCTGAACAACCGCCCTACCCACAGCGCCACGTCGTCCACATAGGTAAATACCGCCGGAATGACCAGCAGGCTCAGGAAGGTGGAGGTGATCAGCCCGCCAATGACGGCCACTGCCATGGGCGAGCGGAACGACGAATCTGCCGCGCCCCAACGTAAAGTGTAGTAACTCTGACACCAACAAATAGTAATCTTGCCACTAATTCAAAATTCGCACAGTTCCCGCAGCAACGCCACGCTGCCAGTTCGCATCAGTATTGTCCGAACCAGCACCTCACAGCGGTCTCTGGTCATACCCAGATAGTGTGCAAACCAGCCCTGAATCTCACGCACCTGGGTCCGCTGCTGATCCACATGAAACTGACTGATCCATCGCACCAGTTAACCGCCCCGGCTTTCGTGGAGGCCGGTTGGTTTAAGTCAAGCCACCACCACGGAGGTTTGACTGGCGAGTTGCCGGTAGTAGTTTGCCTCAGCTTCTGCCGGCGGGATATATCCGATGGGTCCGAGCAGCCTGTGATGGTTGAACCAGGACACCCATTGCAGCGTGGCCAGCTCCACCGATTCACGGGTTGGCCAGGACCGTCGGTGAATCACCTCGGCCTTGTACAGCCCGTTGATGGTCTCGGCCAAGGCGTTGTCGTAGCTGTCGCCCTTGCTGCCCACCGAAGGCTCAATACCGGCCTCGGCCAGTCGCTCGCTATAGCGGATGGAAACGTATTGAGAGCCGCGATCGGAATGGTGAATCAAGGCGCCATCGCGCTCAGGCCGCCTGGCATAGAGCGCCTGCTCCAGGGCATCCAGAACGAACTCCGTGTGCATGGAACTGCTGACCCGCCAGCCCACGATGCGCCGGGCGTACACGTCGATCACGAACGCCACGTACAACCAGCCCTGCCAGGTTGAAACGTAGGTGAAGTCCGAGACCCATAGCTGGTTGGGCCGATCGGCTTGGAAGACGCGATTGACCCTGTCCAGCGGACACGGCAGCTTGGCGTCTCTGATGGTGGTGCGCACCACCTTGCCACGGCGCACGCCCTGCAAGCCCAGGCGTCTCATCAAGCGCTCGACCGTGCAGCGGGCAATGGTGACCCCTTCTCGGTTCATCTGTTTCCAGACCTTGTCGGCGCCATAGACCTGCATGTTGGTCTGCCAGACACGTTCAATGTGCGCCACCAAGGTGTCGTCACGTTGCGCGCGTGCGCAGCGCAGCTGGGGATTGCGTTGGCGAGCGGCGTGGATCCAATAGCCCGACGGGGCGATCTGCAGCACTTTGCAGATCGACTCGACCCCGTAGGCCTGTCGATGCTGATCGACGAAGTTATTCAGGACTTCAAGCGGCGGTCGAGCTCCGCCTGGGCGAAAAACGCGCTGGCCAACTTCAGGATCTCGTTGGCGCGGCGCAGCTCCTTGTTCTCGCGTTCGAGATCCTTCAGGCGCTGCAGGTCGGTCGTCGTGACACCGGCCCTGGCGCCGGTGTCGATCTCATCGCGCTTGACCCATTCGTGCAGGGTCTGCGGCACGCAGCCGATCTTGGGTGCGATGGATTCAATGGCCGCCCACAGCGAGGGGTACTCGCCTCGATGCTCCAGCACCATGCGAACAGCGCGTTCGCGCACCTCGGGTGAGAACTTGTTTGACTTCTTGCTCATGGCTCAATCCTCTCAGAGAAAAGAGCCTCCTCAAAACCCGGGGCGGTTCAGCCCAAGGGCACTGACCTCTCTGGCTACAGCCAGGAGCAGCTCGACGCTATTGCCGACCAGATCAACAACCGACCCAGGAAAGGCTTGGGCGT
>DAIOEI010000472.1:0-2230 GCA_036746335.1 Hydrogenophaga sp.
TGGCCGTCGTGCACGCGGCTGGGCACCAGGTAGTCGCGCGCGCCTTCGGGCGTGCTCTTGGTGAGCATGGGGGTTTCGATATCCACAAAGCCATTGGCATCGAGGAACTTGCGCACCTCCATCGCCACTTTGTAGCGCAGCATCAGGTTGCGCTGCATGTACGGGCGGCGCAGGTCCAGCACGCGGTGCGTCAGGCGGGTCGTCTCGCTGAGGTTGTCGTCGTCTAGCTGGAACGGCGGCGTGACCGAGGCGTTGAGCACCTTGAGCTCGTGGCACAGCACTTCGATCTGGCCGCTCTTGAGCTTGTCGTTGGTGGTACCGGCCGGGCGGGCGCGCACCAGGCCGGTGACCTGCACGCAGAATTCGTTGCGCACGTCTTCGGCGGTCTGGAACATCTCGGCGCGGTCGGGGTCGCAGACCACCTGCACATAACCTTCGCGGTCGCGCAGGTCGATGAAGATCACACCGCCATGGTCGCGGCGGCGGTTGACCCAGCCGCAAAGTTGCACGGTTTGGCCCAGCAGGGCCTCGGTCACCAGACCGCAATAGTGGGAGCGCATGGCCATATCGGTTTCTTCTTTCAGCAATTTCGCCGCACAAGTGCGGCGGTGAGGATCAGGTCTGCACTGACGCGGCCTGCGCCGCCTTCAGCCTGGCGTTCTTGGGGCCTCCGGGCACGATGACACCCATGGAGACGATGTAGGTCAGGGCTTCGTCCACCGACATCTGCAACTCCACACAATCGCGCTGGCGCACCATGACGAAGTAGCCACCGGTAGGATTGGGTGTGGTGGGCACATAGACACTGTGGAAGGCTTCGTCGCTGGACTCGCCCGGTTTGGAGCGCAGCTGGGCAAGCACGTCGCCTTGCGGGGAGCCCGTGAGAAAGGCGATGGTCCACATGCCATCGCGCGGCCATTGCACCAGCAGGGCTTTGCGAAAGGCATTGCCTTTTTCGGAGAACAGAGTGTCGGACACCTGCTTGACGCCCGAATAAATGGAGCGCACCACCGGAATGCGGTGCAACAGCGCATGCCACCAGTTCACCAGCCGGTAGCCAATGATGTTGGATGCCAGGGCACCAATGGAAAGAACCACGACCAGCGCAAAAATCACGCCCAGGCCGGGGATGTGCATGCCCAGCAGGCGGTCAGGGTGCCAGCCGGTGGGCAGGATGCGCAAGGTTTGGTCCAGCGTGGTGACCACCCAGTCCAGCACCCACAGGGTGATGATCAGCGGCACCAAAACCAACAGGCCAGACAACAGCCACTTACGCAATGAAGACACAGCCTGGGTTACCTTGGTCTGGCGTCAGTGGCAAGCACAGGAGCCGCCGCAGGGTGTAGCAGACGCAGGCGCCGCAGTGGCCGTTGTGGCCGTTGTGGCAGATTCAGCGGGCTTGGCATCGGCACCCGCCCCGGCAGCCGGCGCAGCTGCCGCAGAGGCAGCTGCAGCACCGCCCTTGAAATCGGTCGCGTACCAGCCTGAACCCTTGAGTTGGAAACCAGCCGCTGTGAGCTGCTTGCTGAAGGTGGCAGCGCCACAGGCCGGGCAATCGGTCAGTGGTGCGTCAGAGATTTTTTGCAGGACGTCCTTGGCATGGCCGCAGGACTCGCACTTGTAGGCATAGATCGGCATGGCGTGAACGGTGGAAACCGGCCCGCCCGCGCAAATTTGCACCGAGGCGGCGCAAGTTGGGAGGGAGCCGGGAAGTTGAACAAAACCCGTCATTATAGGTGGGGCCGACCACTGGAGTTTCGACGCAGGAGGCGGGCACGCAGGGCGCCGCCGGCCCTCACCACAAGCCGATTCGCATCAGCATCTGGGTGACGATCAAGCCCAGAACGAAGCCAATGCCGCCGTAGATGATGCCCTGCAAAAGCCGGTTGGTGCGGCGCTGCTCAGCAAGCAACGCATCCATCTCGCGGCGCAACTCGTGGGGCTTGTGCTGCAGGTAATCCTGCAGCAAGCGCGGCAGGGCTGGCAACAGTTTGGCGTATTGTGGTGCCTCCGCCTTGAGTTGTTGCAGCAGCTTTTGTGGCCCCACCTGCTCCAGCATCCACTTCTCCAGGAAGGGCTTGGCGGTGTTCCAGAGATCCAGGTCGGGGTCCAGGTCGCGGCCCAGGCCCTCGATGTTGAGCAGGGTTTTTTGCAACAGCACCAGTTGCGGCTGGATCTCGACCTGAAAGCGACGCGATGTCTGGAACAGGCGCATCAGCACCATGCCCAG
>DAIOEI010000473.1:0-2229 GCA_036746335.1 Hydrogenophaga sp.
TCGCGGCGTGCCTTGAACTCGGCGCGGCGGCGCTCGTATTCGGCCAGGCTCTCGGGCGCAAAACAGGCCAGGGCGGCGTGCTGGGCGATGGTGCTGGCGCAGATGAACAGGTTCTGCGCCAGGCGTTCGACCACCGGCACCAGTGCCGGCGGCAACACCAGCCAGCCCAGGCGCCAGCCGGTCATGTTGAAGTATTTGGAGAAGCTGTTGATGCTGATGACGTCGTCGCCCAGCCCGTCGGGCAAGCCCAGGGCGCTGTGGCCGAATTCGGCTTCAAAACTCAGGCCGAGGTAGATCTCGTCCACCAGGCTGATGCCACCGCGCTCGCGCACGAAGCTCAGCATGCGTTCGAGCTCAGCCCGTGCGATGGAGGTGCCGGTGGGGTTGGAGGGTGAAGCCAGCAGCACACCCCGGGTGGCCGGTCCCCAGGCCTGAGCCACTTGCTCGGCGCTGAGTTGAAAGCGCTCGGCCGGTCCGGTGGGAATCAGCACCGGCTCGCCCCCCGCAGCCTGCACAAACTGCCGGTTGCAGGGGTAACAGGGGTCGGGCATCAGCACCTCGTCACCCGCCTCGATCAGCGCCAGGCAGGCCAGTTGCAGCGCCGCCGAGGCACCGGCGGTGACCACGATGCGCTGCGGGTCAATGGCCAGGCCAAAGCGCGATGCATACCAGGCGCTGATGGCCTCCCTCAGCGCGGGCAGGCCGGTGGCCGGGGTGTACTGGCTGCTGCCGTCGCGAATGGCCCGTTCTGCCGCCGCCTGCACCAGGGGCGGTGCGGTGAAGTCCGGCTCGCCGATGTTCAGCAGGATCATAGGCCGCTCGCCAGCGGCTGCCTGGGCGGCGCGCTCGCTGGCCGCCTTGGCCAGTTCCATGACGTAAAACGGCTCCACGCGCTGGGCGCGCCGGGCAATGCGCAGGGGCTGCAGGCCGGGCATCAGGCCTCGGGCGCGCTGCGGCCAGACACCGGTATCACCTCCGCCGAGCTTTCGCTCGCGGCGGGTGCCTGGCGCGGTGGCGCTTTGCGTCGGCCGCCCGGCGCCTCGTTGACCGCCACTTCGACCGGTCGCAGTTGCGCCGCCAGCTGGTGCAGCACACCATTGACGTATTTGTGGCCATCGGTACCACCAAAACCTTTGGCCAGCTCGATGCATTCGTTGAGCACCACGCGCCAGGGCACGTCGGGGCAATGCTGGAATTCGTACACGCCGATCCATAACACGCCGTGCTCGATGGGCGAGAGTTCGACCAGCGGGCGGTCCAGCAAGGGCGCGATCACCGTATCCATGGCGCTGGCCTGGACCACGCAGCCGTGCAACAACGCGTCGTAGTGAGCGCTGTCGGCCTTGTGAAAGCCGGCCAGGTCGCGGGTGAAGGCGTCGATGTCGGCCACCTCGTTGCGGCCCACCAGGTGCTGGTACAGCGCCTGGAGCGCAAATTCACGGGCCCGGGTTCGGGCCGATTTATCGGACGCCTTGCGGATCTTGGTGGGAGCGGGTGCGGGAGCGTTGAGAGGGGTCATTGGGGGCGTCATCTGGGGTGGTGCCTCAGCCAATGGCTTCGAGCAAATTGGCCATTTCCACCGCCACGCGCGCCGCATCGCGCCCCTTTTCGGTCTGGCGGGCTTCGGCCTGTGCCAGGTTCTCCACCGTGAGGATGGCATTGGCAATGGGCGTGTGGTAGTCCAGCGCCAGGCGGGTGACGGCGGCGCCCGATTCGTTGGCCACCAGTTCAAAGTGGTAGGTCTCGCCGCGGATGATGCAGCCCAGGGCAATCAGTGCGTCAAAGTCGTCGCGCTCGGCCAGGGCCTGCAGCGCCACCGGCACCTCCAGCGCGCCGGGCACGGTGACGTGTTCGATGTTCTTGGCCAGCACGCCCAGGGCGAGCAGCTCGGCATGGCAGGCGTCAAACAGCGCCTGGGTGATGCCTTCGTTGAAACGGGCCTGCACGATCCCGATGGCGAGTTTCTTGCCATCGAGCCGTGGGGCGGTGCCTTTGTCTGCGCCAAACATGGGGGACTTTCGGTGAGGAGAATAAAAAGAGGGCTCAGCCTTGGCGGCCCAGGTAACCGGTGATTTCCAGCCCGTAGCCGATCATGCTGGGCATGCGGCGCGGCTGGCCCATCAGGCGCATTTTCTGCACGCCGCATTCGCGCAGAATCTGCGCGCCCACGCCGTAGGTGCGCAGGTCCATGCGGCCGCGCTCGGGGGCCTGCGCCGAGCGGGCGGTGCC
>DAIOEI010000474.1:0-2227 GCA_036746335.1 Hydrogenophaga sp.
ATGGCCAGCGGCTATGCCGGCGTGGACAACCCGCTGTTCTACAAGGACAACAACCGCATGCTGTTTGGCGACGCCAAGAAGATGCTGGACGAGGTGTTGGTGGCGCTCAAGAGCTGAGCGCCTGACCCGACCCTCATCCAACAGGGGCCTCCGGGCCCCTTTTTTGTGCGCGCTGCGTGCGGCGTTTCCTTGGGCGGGCCGGAGGCTGCAATGGCTTCATCCCGCCGTCGCTGGATGCAGTGAACAAGGCGCTGGGCAGATCGAAACCTTTCTGCATTTCAAGTGCGCGCGTCAGCCCCGCCTCAAGAGCGGCTAGACTCTGTTGTCAGCTTTTCGTAAGGGAAAAACATAGCGCCGCCAGCGTCGCTGCCCGACGAAAATCTTGCGTCCCAGGTTCGAAACCCACCCATAACAAGCCGGAGAAACCGCATGACCGATTCCGTGGCCCACCGTCCCTGGTTGAAGGCCTATCCAGAGGGCGTGCCTGCCGACATCGATACGGCTCAATACCCCTCGCTGGTTCATCTGATGGAGGAGAGCTTTCAGAAACACGGTTCCAAGCCAGCCTACAGTTTCATGGGCAAGGAAGTCGGTTTTGCCGAGACAGACCGCCTCTCTGCGGCCTTCGCAGCCTACTTGCAGGGTCTCGGGCTGGTACAGGGCGACCGTGTGGCCATCATGATGCCCAACGTGCCGCAGTATCCGGTGGTGGTGGCCGGCATCCTGCGCGCGGGCTGTGTGGTGGTGAATGTGAATCCGCTCTACACCGCACGCGAACTGGAGCACCAACTCCAGGATTCGGGTGCCAAGGCGATTGTGATCATCGAGAATTTTGCGCATACGCTGGAGCAGTGCATCACCAACACGCCGGTCAAGCATGTGGTGCTGGCCGCCATGGGTGATCTGCTGGGCTTCTTCAAGGGGGCGCTGGTCAACTATGTGGTGCGCAACGTCAAGAAGATGGTGCCTGCCTTCAGTCTGCCGCAGGCAGTGCGTTTCAATGACGCCATGGCCAAGGGCTCCCGCGGCAGTCTCAAGCGCCCTCATCTCGGGCCAGACGACGTTGCGGTGTTGCAGTACACCGGCGGCACCACCGGCATCTCCAAGGGAGCTGTGCTGCTGCACCGCCATGTGATCGCCAATGTGTTGCAGTCCGAGGCCTGGAACGAGCCTGTCATGAAAAAGATACCGGCGGGCGAGCAGTCCACCAGTGTCTGTGCCCTGCCGCTTTATCACATCTTTGCCTTCACGGTGAACATGATGCTGGGTATGCGCACGGGCGGCAAGAACATCCTGATTCCCAACCCGCGCGATCTTCCGGCGGTGCTCAAGGAGCTGAGCAAGCACACATTTCACAGCTTTCCAGCGGTCAACACGCTGTTCAACGGCTTGGCCAATCACCCCGATTTCCACACTGTCAACTGGAGAAACCTGAAGGTTTCGGTCGGCGGCGGCATGGCTGTGCAAGGCGCCGTGGCTCAGCTCTGGCTGCAAAAAACCGGGTGCCCGATCTGCGAGGGTTACGGCCTGTCAGAGACCAGCCCTTCGGCCAGTTGCAACCCGACCACCAGCACCGAGTTCAGCGGCAGCATTGGTGTGCCGCTGCCCAACACCTGGATGAAGTGCCTGGACGATGAAGGCAATGAAGTGCCCGTGGGGCAGGCGGGGGAAATCGCGATCAAGGGCCCTCAGGTGATGGCGGGTTACTGGCAGCGTCCTGACGAAACCGCCAAAGTCATGACGGCTGACGGCTATTTCAAAAGCGGTGACATCGGCGTGATGGACGAGCGCGGCTACTTCAAGATCATCGACCGCAAGAAGGACATGGTGCTGGTCAGCGGCTTCAACGTGTATCCCAACGAGGTGGAAGATGTGGTCGCGCAGATGCCGGGCGTGATGGAGTGTGCGGTGGTGGGGGTGCCCGATGAGAAGACTGGCGAAGCGGTCAAGCTGGTGATCGTCAAAAAAGACCCGGCGCTCACTGAGGAGCAGGTGCGTGCGTTCTGCAAAGCGCAGTTGACCGGCTACAAGCAGCCCAAGATGATCGAGTTCCGCACCGAGCTGCCCAAGACGCCTGTGGGCAAGATCCTGCGGCGCGAGCTGAGGGATAAGAAGTAGCACCCCCGCCGCGCTGCGCGGATCCCCCCCGCGCCGCCTGCGGCGTCACCCCCCCGGGGGCAACGCGGTGCGGCCCGGCGAAGCCGGTTCCGCTGCGTTCTCGAACCGG
>DAIOEI010000475.1:0-2221 GCA_036746335.1 Hydrogenophaga sp.
ATCAACACCAGCCAACGCACCACCACCTCATGGGATTTCCGCCAGCGCTACCCCATGCCCTACCGCACAGCGGTTCTGCAGCACGCCCAGCGCATCGACCTGGACCCGGCTTATGTGTATGGACTGATCCGCCAGGAAAGCCGGTTTCAGACCGACGCCCGCTCCGGTGTCGGCGCCTCCGGGCTGATGCAGCTCATGCCGGCCACCGCCCGCTGGACCGCCCGACACATTGGCATGACCGACTTCCGGCCGCACCAGATCAACGACCACGACACCAACCTGCGCCTGGGCACTGCCTACCTCAAGCTCGCGCTGGACCGGTTCGATGGCTCGATGCCCCTGGCCGCAGCGGCCTACAACGCCGGCGCCTCGCGCGCCCGTGCCTGGCGCGAAGGCCCCAGGCTTGCGGGTGACATCTGGACCGAGAACATCCCGTTTGAAGAAACGCGCGACTATGTGCAGCAGGTGCTGACCAACACAACCCTGTATGCGGCCATGATCACCGGCCAAGCCCAGTCTCTGCGCTCGCGGCTGGGTACTGTCGAACCCCCCAGCAGTGATGCCGCTGCGGCCGATGGTTTGCCCTGAAGTCTTCCTTCACCGAGAACCCCATGAACAACATTCTGGTCCTTGGTGGCTCCGGCTTTGTCGGTCGCCACGTGTGTGAAAAACTCCAGCAAAAGGGCCTGCGCATCACCGTGCCCACCCGGCGCGCCCTCAATGCCCGAGCGGTCCAGCACCTGCCCGGCGTGACCGTCCTGGAGGCGAATGTCCATGACCCGGCGGATCTCCAGCGCTTGCTTCCAGGCCACGACGCGGTGGTCAACCTGATCGCCATCCTGCATGGGAACGAGGCGGCTTTTGAGAGCAACCATGTGGCGCTGCCCGAGCGCCTGGCTCAAGCTTGTACCCACAGTGGTGTTCGCCGGCTGGTGCACATCAGTGCACTGGGGGTGGATACCAGCAGCCCGTCGCGCTACCAGCGCAGCAAGGCCAGGGGTGAAGCCGTGTTGCGAGCGGCTGATCTGGCGCTGACGGTGTTGCGCCCCAGCGTGATTTTTGGCGCCGACGACCGGTTTCTGAACCTGTTTGCGCGCCTGCAATCGGTCTTCCCTGTGATGCCCCTGGCTGGTGCGTCGGCACGCTTTCAGCCGGTCTGGGTGGAAGACGTGGCTGCAGCGGTGGTCGCCTGCCTGCACCATCCCCAGCACCAGCAGGGCAGCGTGGGCCAAACCTACGACTGCGCCGGGCCGCAGGTGCTGACCCTGGCCGAACTGGTGCGCCTGTCCGGCCGCCTCAGCGGCCACGAGCGCCCGGTGCTGCCATTGCCCATGGCGCTGGGCAAACTCCAGGCGCTGTTCATGGAGCTGGCGCCTGGCGAGCCCCTGATGAGCCGCGACAACCTGGATGCCATGTCGGTGGACAACGTCGCCACCGGTCAATGGCCAGGCCTGGTCGAGCTGGGCATTCAGCCTTCGGCGGTGCAAGCCGTGGCTGCGAGCTACCTGGGTGGGCGCAACGGACGCAGTGCCTTGCTGGGTCTGCGCGAGCGCGCTGCCCGGCGCTGAAAGTCACCCCTCCGCTGGCTTCGCAGCGGGCAGGTGAGGCGAAGAACGCCGGGCGCCGATCAGAACTCGCCCTTGGAGCCGCGCTGCATCATCTCCCAGATGGTGTCTCGCACCGCCTGCGCCTCTTCTTTTAACGGGGAGGGGAGTTTGCGACCCATCTTGACCATCATGTCCATGTTCAGGGTGTAGAGCCACAGGCTGCCGTCATCGTGCTCCACCATGGTGATGCGGCAGGGCAGGTAGGCCGCCATGTGCGGGCTGAAGTCCACCATTTTGCGGGCGGTGGCCGGGCTGCAGAAGGAATACACCGTCAGCTCTTTCTCTTTTTTCCCCGAGCGGGCTGCCAGCTCTTTGGACAGCGGCAAGGTGCCAACATCGCGCATGTTGCGCTCCACGGCAACGAGCCTGAAGATTTCTTCCACATCGCTGGGCTTCAGACCTTCCTTGACCTTGGCTTCCCAGGTAGTGGCAACGGCAATGTCGCCATTGCCGGCCACCCAACGGTCCCACATGCGAGACGCCTCCCCACCCGCGCCGTCTTCGAGTTTGCCCAGCGTGGAAATGGTGCCGCAGCCGGTGCTGACCAGCACGGTGATGCCCATGGCAAAGGCGAGGGAGAGGCGCTTCCAGAGTTGCATGTGAGTTCCTTTTGT
>DAIOEI010000476.1:0-2221 GCA_036746335.1 Hydrogenophaga sp.
TGATGCGCGATGTGCAGCGGCAAGTTTTGTCTGCTGTGCGGGGTGCGGAAAAGCCTTGGGGCATGGACGTGGTGGACGTTCGCATCACCCGGGTGGACTACGCAGAGAGCATCACGCGCTCGGTGTATGAACGGATGGAGGCCGAGCGAAAGCGGGTCGCCAATGAGCTGCGTTCCACCGGTTTCGCGGAAGGCGAAAAAATCCGGGCCGATGCCGACCGGCAGCGCGAGGTGATCGTTTCCGAGGCCTACCGGGATGCGCAGACCATCAAGGGTGAAGGCGACGCCAAAGCCGCCTCGCTGTTCGCGGATGCGTTTGGTCGCGATCCGGCTTTTGCGCAGTTCTACCGCAGCCTGGATGCCTACAGAGCCAGCTTTGCCGGTAAGTCCGACGTGATGGTGGTCGATCCGTCTTCGGACTTCTTCAAGGCCTTGCGCAGCAGCAACGTCGCCCGCTAGCGAGTCGTTTTTGAGCCTTTCGCTCACCGATGTGCTTTGGCCTGCGCTTGCGCTGGTGCTGATCCTGGAGGGTTTGTTGCCCGCTTTGGCACCGAACGCCTGGCGCAAACTCTTTGAGGATTTGCTCAAACTGCAAGATGGGCAGATCCGCTTCTTCGGGTTCGCGACACTTGGTGCCGGTTTGGTGCTTCTGCTTCTTGTGAGTTGAAGGTCTGGCGCTCGGGCCGGGCCGGTCATCCGGCCCGGTAAAATCCCCGTTTTAACAGCCTGCCTCTCATGCCCATGTCTGCCTGGGTCCTACCGGATCACATTGCCGATGTCTTGCCCTCCGAGGCTCGTCACATCGAAGAACTTCGCAGGGGTTTGCTTGATACCGCGCGCAGCTATGGCTACGAGCTGGTCATGCCCCCTTTGTTGGAGCACCTGGAATCGCTGCTGACCGGGACCGGTGAAGCGCTGGACTTGCAAACGTTCAAGCTCGTCGATCAAGTCTCCGGGCGAACGCTCGGGCTGCGTGCCGACAGCACACCACAGGTCGCCCGCATTGATGCGCACTTGTTGAACCGGCGTGGCGTTGCCCGGCTGAGTTACTGCGGCCCCGTGGTGCACACCCGGGTGGAGGGCACCATGTCCAGCCGTGAGCCCCTGCAGTTTGGTGCGGAGATCTATGGTCATGCCAGTCGCGAGGCCGATCTGGAAACCCTGGAGCTCGCTCAGGCCTGCCTTCACATGGCTGGAGTGGGCGATCTGTTGCTGGATCTGGCCGACGTTCGCGTGGTGGATGCGGTGCTCGCGCCTGTTGTCCTGGAGCCCGCCCGTGTCCATCGCATACACGCGGCACTCGCGCACAAAGATGTGGCCACGTTGAGCGAACTCTCCCAGGCCCTGCCCGATGCGGTGCGTCGCGACCTTGGCGCTCTGCCCCAGCTGTTCGGCGGTGCGGAGGTACTGGCGCAGGCACGCGAGCGCCTGACGCCATCAAAGCTGTTGCACGAAGCGCTGGACAACCTGGCCTGGCTGGCAGAGCAGGTGTGCCGGACAAGCCCTGGCATTGCGGGCGAAAATCCGCCGAGCCTTGCTGTCAGCTTTGATCTGGCCGACCTGCGCGGTTACGCCTACTACACCGGCATGCGCTTTGCGCTCTTTGCCGCCCATCCGCGCGGCCAGGCGCTGGAACTCGCGCGCGGCGGCCGGTACGACGAGGTGGGTGCCGTTTTTGGGCGCAAGCGGCCTGCGGTGGGCTTCAGCCTGGATCTCAAAGACCTGGTGACCGCCGTAGAACCCAGAGGGCTGGAGGGTGCCATCCGCGCGCCCTGGGGCAACGACCCTGATTTGCGTGCGGCCATCGCCAGTTTCCGCGCTCGCGGACAGACGGTGGTGTGTGCACTGCCTGGCCATGAACACGAACTGGACGAATTCGAGTGCGACCGGGAGCTGGTCCGGGTGCCGCCCGAAGGCGGTGTCTGGGTCCTGAAAAATCTCTAACCCCCTGAACGGAAACAGCAGATGACGAAGAACAGTGGCGCCGTGGTGCCTGGGCGCAATGTGGTGGTGGTCGGTACCCAGTGGGGCGACGAGGGCAAGGGCAAGCTGGTGGACTGGCTGACCGAGACCGCGCGCGGTGTGGTGCGTTTTCAGGGTGGTCACAATGCCGGTCACACGCTGGTGATCAACGGTGTGAAGACCGCATTGCACCTGATTCCCAGCGGCATCATGCGCGCTGGCGTCAAGTGCTACATCGGCAACGGCGTGGTGCTGGCGGT
>DAIOEI010000477.1:0-2220 GCA_036746335.1 Hydrogenophaga sp.
TTCCAGGACAACCTGCTCACCGGTGACTGCCGCATCAGCGGTACCGCCGCCTCGCTTTGCGGCGTGGAACAGGGCGACGTGCACGGTATCTCGCGGCTTCTGCTGCTGTACGGCGTGGTGCTGGCCAGCGGCGGCATCCCGCTGATCTACCTGGGCGACGAGGTGGCGACGCTCAACGACCACACCTGGCAGCAGGACGCGCACAAGGCGGTGGACAGCCGCTGGTTGCACCGCCCGCCGCGCGACGCGGCGCGCTATGCCCAGCGCCACGACCCCAGCACCCCCGCCGGCCGGATGTTCGCCGGGCTCAGGCACCTGATCGCCCTGCGCCGGCACCTGCCCGCGCTCACGGGTGGTGCGCTCAAGCCGTTCTGGACCCACAACCCTGCGGTGCTGGGCTTTCAGCGCGGCGAGGGGGTTGATGCGGTGCTGGTGCTGGCCAACTTCAGCGAATGGCCACAAACCCTGGCGGCTCAAGTGTTCCAGGCCTGTCCGCAACACAGCATGGATCTGGTGGGCGGCGGTGGATTCGACCTGCACCAAGCCGCCCCGCTGCAAGCCTACCAGCAGCTCTGGTTGCGGTTTTGACGACCCAGGCCGGTTGCGGCAGGGTGAACGGCCCTGAGGGGAACCAGCACCGCTGTTGAAAGCTCTATGCAAAGGTCACCCACCTATAATTGCAGGCTGCGCGGGCTGAAATCCGCCCAATTTTCCCCACCCGACTGGCACCGACTTGCCATCCAAGAGGACACCATGAGCGACAACGCGCACGAATCCCACACAGGCCCGATCAAGACGCCCTCCCAACTGCTCTGGACGTCCTTCTTTTCTTTTGTTGCCCCCATCTTCATCATCATCGGCCTGGTGTATTTCGTCACCTCTGGCGACAAACCCGCTGCTGGCGCGGTAGATCAGGAGCTGGCCACAGCGCAGCGCATCCAACGTGTAGGCTCTGTTGCGCTGGCCAGCGCGGAGGAAATTGCCGCCGCCAACGCAGCAGCAGCGGCAGCGGCTGGAGAGACCGTGCCGGCCGCTGATGCAGGCCCGGTGGTGGTTGCCAGTGGTGAGTCCATCTACCAGAAAGCCTGTATGGCTTGCCATGCGGCCGGCGTTGCTGGTGCTCCCAAATACGGGGACGCGGGCGCCTGGGCTGCACGCCTGGGGTCTGGCGTTGATGCGCTGACGGCTGCCGTGATCAATGGCAAAGGCGCCATGCCGGCCCGGGGTGGTTCCTCTGCCTCGGATGAAGAACTCAGGGCTGCCACAGAGTACCTCCTGGCTTCGGTGAAGTGAACACAGCCAGGGCCTTGGCCCTGGCAACAAAAATGCCGGCCCTGTGGGCCGGCATTTTTTTATTCTCTGCACTCAGACGGCGGGCGCTCGCTGGTCTAACCACGCTTTGAGCGCACCATATGCGGGCGAAGGATCGGCTTCGTTGAAAATCTCGTGGAATTGGCCCTCCAGGCATTGGTGGGTCACCACCTCCTTGGGGGCCACGGCGGCAAAGGCGCGGCTGCCTTCCGGGCGCACCAAGTGATCAGCGCCCGCGTACAACAGCAAAGTGGGAACCCGCCAACTCGGCGCCGCTGCCACCACCTTGGGCCCGTTGCGGTCGATGAAGTGGGCCAGCCGCGCTGAGATGCGGTTGTGCACCAGCCGGTCTTTGTTGTATGCGTTGACGACTGCCATGTCGTGCGAGATCAACCTGGAATCCAAGCCGTTGGACACCGTGAGGTTTGGCGCCCAGCGGTACAGCAGGTTCATGAGCTTTCGCTGCATAGGGCCGATACCGGCATCCAGCGCGGGAGAAGACAGTACCAGCCCATCCACCCGCGCCATCGCGCGCTGCACAAAGGTCGCGGCAACCAGACCACCCATGCTGTGGCCCAGCAGGATCAGCGGACAGGCCCAGGGCTCTGCCACGTACTTGCGGGTATCGGCCAGCACCTCACCGAGATCATCGAGCAGGATATCGTCCTGGGGCAACACGCCGCGGGCACCGCCGGAGTCACCGTGCCCGCGCTGGTCGTACGCACGCACCGACATGCCCCACTCGTTGAGTTTTTGCGCCAGCGGATCGTATCGCCAGGCGTGTTCGCCCAGGCCATGAACAATCAGAACCACCGCCCTGGGACGCCAGCGCATCGGCAATGGCCAGTCGTAGAGCGCAAGATTGAGTCCGTCGCTCAGGGTGTAAGGGGCCTGGGTGGTGTCGGTCAT
>DAIOEI010000478.1:0-2212 GCA_036746335.1 Hydrogenophaga sp.
AAGATTGGTGCCGACGGCGAGACTCGAACTCGCACAGCTTTCGCCACTACCCCCTCAAGATAGCGTGTCTACCAATTTCACCACGTCGGCTGGGTCTTTATTGTCTGGCTCACGAGGCTTGGTGTGAACCAACTGGACAACGCCTAGAGTTTACCCTGAAAGCCCCCCTGTTTTTGCGCCAGCTCACCGTTTTTCCAACGGAAAAGGTCGGGTTGTTGCAGCGCAAAAAACAGGTGGCCTCTCTCCTTAAATCCGGGTTTACTCCCCCCAGTTACTGCCCGGGTATCTGACCAGCACCTGTGGGTGCGGCAGGCGCCGTGCCAGCCTCCGGTGCGGGCGATCCGGTGGCGCCTGGAATCTGTTGCGCAGGCGTGTCGGGCAACACATTCTCCAGCACGCTGCCCGAGGATGGCACAACGTTTTTCACGCCGCCAAAATAAGCAAGACCCAGCGTCGAGGCCAGGAACACTGCGGCCAGAACAGCCGTGCTGCGCGAGAGAAAATTGGCCCCTCCCGAGGCACCAAAAAGGCTGGCCGAACCAGCGCCGCCACCGAAAGCAGCCCCTGCATCGGCACCTTTGCCGTGCTGCATCAAGATCAAGACCGTCATGCCAATGGCAGTGATGATCTGAATGGCTTGAAGGATGGTCAACAAAACGTTCATCTGATTTCTCCGAAAACTGGGTTTGTGCTGGGTTCAGGCAGCCGCCGAGACGATCTGCAGAAAGTCGGCCGCCTTGAGCGATGCGCCGCCGATCAGCCCACCATCGATGTCGGGCTGAGCCAACAGGCTGGCGGCATTGGTGGCATTCATGCTGCCGCCGTACAAGATAGGCACACGCTTGGCGTTGGTGGATGCGGCGGCCAGTTGCGAACGCAACACCGCATGCACAGCCTGCGCCATGTCGGGTGTCGCGGTCTTGCCGGTACCAATAGCCCAGACCGGTTCATAAGCCACCACCACCTCTGTGACGCAGTGCCCAACCGCATGAATCACGGCGGCCAATTGCCGCTTCACCACGGCCTCGGTTTCTCCCGCTTCCCGCTGGTCCAGGGTTTCTCCCAGACACACAATCGGCGTGACCCCAGCGGCCAGGGCTCGCTGCGCCTTGGCCGCCACCAGCTCATCGGTCTCACCATGGTATTGACGCCGCTCAGAGTGGCCCACGATGGCATAACGACAGGCAAAGTCTTTCAACATGCCCACACTGACCTCACCGGTGTAGGCGCCGATTTCATGCGCCGAAACATCCTGAGCACCCCAGGCAATGGGGCTGCCCTGCAAAAGCGTTTGCAACTGCGCCAGATAAGGCGCCGGGGCGCACAGTGCCATTGCGGCAG
This sequence comes from Hydrogenophaga sp., assembly GCA_036746335.1. Classification (GTDB taxonomy): domain Bacteria; phylum Pseudomonadota; class Gammaproteobacteria; order Burkholderiales; family Burkholderiaceae_C; genus Hydrogenophaga. The sequence continues at coordinate 1,342 of DAIOEI010000478.1, forward strand.
CGGGTGTTGCTCCGTTGAGACCGTCCAGCATGGCCTGCACCAACGCCTGGTTGGCGGCCAGCGACCCGTTCATTTTCCAGTTGCCTGCGATCAGTTTTTTCATGGTATTCCCCTTGGGCTCATGCCCAGGTCAACACGATCTTGCCGATGTGCTGGTTGGTTTCCATCAGGGTGTGCGCCTCGGCTGCACGGGCCGCCTCGAACACGCTGTGAATAACAGGCTGAATGCGACCCTGCTCCAGCAGGGGCCACACATTTTCCCGCAGAGAGGTGGCAATGGCCGCTTTGAAAGCAAGCGGGCGCGGGCGCAAGGTGGATCCGGTGATCACCAGGCGGCGGCGCAACACCAGACCCGCGTTGAATTCGGCCTTCACACCACCCTGCACCGCGATGATCACCAGGCGACCATCTTCGGCCAGGCACTCGACCTCACGCGCCACATAGCTGCCAGCAACCATGTCGAGAACGACGTCAACGCCCTTCCCGTCCGTCAGCTCGCGGGCCACGACCGAAAAGTCTTGCGTCTTGTAGTTGATGGCGTGATCGGCACCGAGTGCCAGGCAGGCTGCGCATTTTTCATCGCTGCCGGCCGTGGCGATCACCCGCGCACCCAGGGCTTTCGCCAACTGGATCGCGGTCACGCCGATACCACTGGTGCCACCCTGGATCAACAGGGTTTCGCCGGGCTGCAAACGCGCCCGGTCGAACACATTGCTCCAGACGGTGAAAAAGGTCTCTGGCAGCGAAGCGGCTTGCACATCGTCGAAGTCGGCAGGCGCCGGCAGGCACTGGCCCACAGGCGCCACGCAGTATTCGGCATAACCGCCGCCCGCAACCAGCGCACACACGCGGTCGCCGATCTTGAAGCCCG
>DAIOEI010000479.1:0-2212 GCA_036746335.1 Hydrogenophaga sp.
TGAAGTAGGTGATGCCGCCGGTGCTGATGTGGAAGGCGCCGCACTGGATGGCGGCAATGCCTTCGTGCGCCAGTTGCACGCGGCAGTCAATCAGGCGCGCCTTCTCGGCGCCGTACTCCATCGCCTTGCGCGGGATTTCGTCGTAGTCGCTCTCGTCGGGCTGGCCGAGGTTGGCGGTGTAGGCGTAGGGCAGGGCGCCCTTTTGCTTCATCCACAGCAGGGCGGCGGAGGTGTCCAGGCCGCCGGAAAAGGCGATGCCGACTTTCTGCTTGGTGGGCAGGTTTTGGAGGATGGTGGCCATGTCGAGTCCGTGTTTGTTGTTCAACCGAAATGGCAGATGTAGTGGTAAGCCTCGGTCACGCGAATCTCGAAGCTGCTGTTCCCGGGGATGGCGAACTTGTCACCGGGGCCGGACGTGAGCCAGGTGTCGGTGCCGGCCAGCTTGTATTCGCAGCCGCCGGCCACGCATTCCATGATCTCGGGCGCGCCGGTGTTGAAGGTCAGGGTGGCGGGCAGCACCACGCCGACCGACTTTTTCGTGCCGTCCGGGAAGGTGATGCCATGGCTGACGCATTTGCCGTCGAAATAGACGCTGGCCTGGGTGTTGACGGCAACGCCGCTGATCTGGGTGGTGCTCATGGAGGAATCCGTTGGGAAAAATGAAGGCGAAACCGCGATTTTAGGCGGCGGGGCGTTCAGCTTCGTTGTTGCCAGTCGGCGGCGTCGAAGCCCACGGTGATCGATCCGTCGGCCCATTCCACCACCGGGCGCTTGATGACGCTGGCGTGTGCGATCAGCAGGGCGCGGGCGCTGGCGCTGTCTGTCACCGCGTTGCGCGTGGCTTCGTCCAGTCCGCGCCAGGTCGTGCCTTTGCGGTTGACAAGCTTCTCGTGGCCGACGGTGGCCAGCCAGCGGTCGAGCGCGGCCTCGGGCACGCCTTGTTTCTTGAAGTCGTGGAAAACGTGTTTAACGCCGTGTTCCGTCAGCCAGGCGCGGGCCTTCTTGACGGTGTCGCAGTTGGGGATGCCGTAGAGGGTGGTCATGGGGAGATTGTCGGTGCATCGCAACCGCGCGCCCCCCGAATGGGACAATTCCCACCATGCACCCTGTTGACCTCCCCGATCACCCCACGACCCTGTCCGAATGGCTGGCCCACTGCGAGCGCCTGCACCCTCAGGGCATCAGCGGCATCGAACTCGGGCTCGAACGTGTGCAGCGGGTGGCGCGCCGCATGGCGCTGGCTTTTCCCTGCCCGGTGATCACCGTGGCCGGCACCAATGGCAAGGGCTCGACCTGCGCCATGCTGGAGGCGGTGTACGGCCAGGCCGGCTACCGCACCGGCGTGTACACCTCGCCGCATCTGGTGCATTTCGAGGAGCGCTGTCGCATCGGCGGCGAGCCGGTGGCGCCTGAGGATCTGCTGCCCGCGTTTGCCGAGGTCGAGGTGGCGCGGCGGGGGCAGGGCGACGACGCCGAAGCGGTGACGCTGACGTATTTCGAGTTCACCACGCTGGCCATCCTGCGCACGCTCTCGCGCAGCGGCATTGACGTGGCCATCCTGGAAGTGGGCCTGGGCGGTCGCCTGGACGCGCTCAACATCATCGATGCCGACTGTGCGGTGATCACCTGCATCGCGCTGGACCACATGGCGCTGCTGGGCCCCGACCGCGAGGCCATTGGCTACGAGAAGGCGGGCATCATGCGCACCGGTCGCCCGGTGGTGCTGAGCGATCCGGTGCCCCCGCAGAGCATTCTGGACCGTGCCACCGAGGTGGGCGCGCACCTGTGGCGTCTGGGCAAAGACTTCCACTTTGCGGGCGACCAGCAGCAATGGGGCTGGGCCATGCATCCTTCGCACGGCGGGCGGCGCTACGCGGGTCTGGCCTATCCGGCGCTGCGCGGCGCCAACCAGCTCGTCAATGCCTCGGGCGTGCTGGCGGCGCTGGAATCGCTGCGCGAGCGGCTGCCGGTGACGGCGCAGGCGGTGCGCAACGGGCTGGCGATGGTGGAGCTGCCCGGGCGCTTCCAGATCGTGCCCGGCACGCCCACATTGGTGCTGGACGTGGCCCACAACCCGCATTCGGTGGCGGCATTGGCGGAAAACCTGGACGCCATGGGCTTTTACCCCACCACGCACGCCGTGTTCGGCGCCATGGCCGACAAGGACCTGGACGCCATGTTGGTACGTATCGCTCCGCTGATCGACCGCTGG
>DAIOEI010000480.1:0-2211 GCA_036746335.1 Hydrogenophaga sp.
AACGATGTGCTCGACGAGTTCTTCCGCACCGGTACCTACCGCGTGCGCGGCAGCGCCGACACCTTTGAGACCTCCAGCCCGTCCATGGACATCTCCAAGGCGAGCAACTTCGAGCGCTTTGTGTTTGACCTGCTGGGCCGCGACGGTGCGCGCACAAAAAACCTGTTTGACGACGAACTGCGCCTGCACGGGCGCTTCGATCTGGGCAGCGATCCGCTGTTTGCCCAGGCCGCCAGCCGTTACGGTTTTGCCAGCGGCAAGAGCACACACGCAGACCGCCTGGCGACCATCCAGGACTCCTTCGAGCGCTTCGGCGTGATGATCGACACCCACACCGCCGACGGCGTCAAGGTGGCGCGCGAACTGCGCCGCGAAGGTGAAACCGTGGTGGTGCTGGAGACCGCGTTGCCCATCAAGTTCGCAGAGACCATCCGCGAAGCGCTGGGCCGCGATCCCGAGCGGCCTGCCCGGTTTGATGGCATCGAGGCGCTGCCCAAGCGGCTGCGGGTCATGCCGGCAGATGTGGTCGCGGTCAAGCGTTACGTCACCGACCACTGCCCTCACTGAATCCAAGGGGCAGACACAATGAAGGTGGTGGGTTTTGCGGGATCTTCGGGCGCGGGCAAAACCACGCTGATCGAGCGCCTGATCCTGGCGCTCAAAACGCGCGGGCTTCGGGTGTCGGTCGTGAAGCACGCGCACTGCGGGCTGGAGACCGATCAGCCCGGCAAGGACACCTGGCGCCACCGCGAAGCCGGTGCCTACGAGGTGCTGGCCGCATCGCCCGAGCGCCTGGTGTTGCAGCGCAGTTTTGAGCAAGCGCAGGAGCGCTCGGTGCATGAGGTCCTTCCTGCGTTGCACCCGGGCGTGGACTGGGTGCTGGTCGAAGGCTGGCGAGACAGCAACCTGCACAAGATCGAGGTGTGGCGGGCTGCCATGGCCCAGGCCGCCCGCTACCCGCACGATCCCTTTATGGTGGCCATTGCCTTGCCCGTGGCCGATGCCTTGCCAGAAGACACCCTGCGCCCACGGCTGGATCTGGACGACCCCGATGCGGTCGCCGCCTGGCTGGTCGACAATGGTTACCGGTTCGAATACGACCCCGAGGCCTACCGCTGAACGCGATCCCTTTGCATCGCTGAATCCTGTCATGACCGCTCCTGAAATTGTCCGCAAACCGTTGATGGCGCTGGACGACGCCTTGGCCCAGTTGCTGGGCGGCGTTTCGCCGCTGGGCGCCGTCGAAACGCTGGCGACGGTGCAGGCCGATGGGCGAGTTTTGGCCGAAGACCTGGTCTCGGTCCTGCACGTACCGCCACAAGACAACTCGTCCATGGACGGTTACGCGGTGCGCGTGGCCGACATCGCCGAGAAAGGTGTGGTGCTGCCGGTGACCCAGCGCATCCCGGCCGGTCACGCAGCGCAGCCACTGCAACCGGGCACCTGCGCCCGCATCTTCACCGGCGCGCCGGTACCGCCGGGAGCGGATGCCATCGTGATGCAGGAAGACACGCGCGAGGTGGGTGGCGATCTGCATGCGGTGCACATCGATACGATGCCCCCAGCGGGCCAGTGGATCCGCCGTGCGGGTGAAGACGTGACCCGTGGCGCTGTGGTGCTGCCGCGTGGCACGCGCCTTTGCGCTGCCAGCCTGGGTCTGGCGGCGGGCATCGGCGCGGCGCAACTACGTGTGACCGCCAGGCCGCGCGTGGCGTTGTTCTCCACCGGTGACGAGCTGGTCATGCCCGGCGAAGTGCCGCCCGAAGACATGAAGCCCGGCGCCATCTACAACAGCAACCGGTTCTTCCTGCGGGTGTTGCTGGAGCGCCTAGGCTGCGCGGTGAGTGACCTGGGCATCGTGCCCGACCGCCGCGAGGCGACACTGGCCGCTCTGAAGACCGCCGCCGACCACCACGACCTGATCCTCACCAGCGGCGGCGTGTCGGTCGGCGAAGAAGACCACATCAAGCCCGCCGTGCAGCAGTTGGGCCGCCTGGACCTCTGGCAGATCGCCATGAAGCCCGGCAAACCCTTTGCCTACGGCGCGGTGCGGCGCGACGCCGCAGCGGGCGCCGACACAGGCGGACACTGCCACTTCATCGGTCTGCCGGGCAACCCGGTGTCCAGCTACGTCACCTTTTTGTTGCTGGTGCGGCCTTTCCTGCTCAAGCTGCAAGGCGCAGCCCAGTTGGCTTACCTGCCGCCGTTCAA
>DAIOEI010000481.1:0-2209 GCA_036746335.1 Hydrogenophaga sp.
TGGAAGAAGAGCTTTACCAACGCTTTCAGACGGATACCAGCCTGATGGACTTCCTACAGGCCTCTATGCTGGACGGCCTCTGGTACTGGGACCTGGAAAATCCGGAGCAGGAGTGGACCAACGACCGCTACTGGGAAGTGCTGGGCTATGCGCCCGCCGAGATGAAGCGGACGCCCTTCGCGTGGCGGCAACTTTTGTTCGAAGAAGACCTGGCCCCCACCGAAGCCGCCATACGCCATCACCTGGCCGATCCGTCCGTACCCTACGACCGGGTGATGCGCTTCCGACACCAGCAGGGCCATACGGTCTGGATGCGCTGCCGCGCCAACGTACTGCGCGATGCGACGGGCCACCCCCTGCGGATGCTAGGCATCCACACCGACATTACGGCCGCCAAGCAAGTCAAAGCCCAGGCCACCGCCTCGGCCGAGTTCTACCGTACGATCCTGCAAAACCAGTCGGCTTTTATTATTCGAATAAATCACTCAGGCCAGTACACCTTCGTCAACGACGCCTACTGCCGGGCAATGGGGTTCAGCGAGGTGCAGTTGCTCAGTCACTCCGCCTTCCAGCACATCCTGGCCGAAGACCTGGCCCATAGCCAGGAGGTGACCGCGTGTTGTTGGCAGCAGCCGCAGACTACTCAGTCACTGTCTATGCGCAAGCGAAAGGCCGATGGTAGCACCTTAGTGGTGGACTGGGAAGTGAGGGCCTTGGGCGACGCGCGTGATCAAGAATATGAACTGCTTTGTATCGGCATTGATGTCACCGAGAAAAAAGCCGCCCAAGACAAGGTGGTACTGCTCAACAACTTGCTTCTGGATGCCCAGCGCATCGCTTTGCTGGGCGGCTGGGTAAAAGACCTGCGCACCCAACGTACGGTCTGGACTGACCAAGTATACGCCATTCACGAAGTAGCACGTGACTTCGACCCTGTGCACGAGGCTTGTATGGCCTTCTACGACCCCGATACGCAGCAGCGCATCGAAGAGGTCCTTTCGCACACGGCACACACGCACGAGCCATTCGACCTCATTTGCCCCTTCACGACGGCGCGCGGCGGCCACCGCTTTGTGCGGCTGGCGGGCCAAGCCGTGGTGGAAAATGGCGTCGCCACGCAACTGATCGGCACCATGCAGGACGTCACGCAAGCCGAAACCGACAAAGAAACCTTGCGGCGCGAGCGCAACTTTTCGTGCTCGCTGATCCAAAACCTGCTCGATGGCTTCATTGCCGTCTCGGCCGAAGGCATCCAAACGGAAGTAAACCCGGCCTTCTGCCGCATGACGGGCTACGACCAAGACGAACTGATCGGCACGGGCTACCCCCTCCCCTACGACCCACGCCCCTACGAAACCCAGTGGGCCGATTTTCAGCAGATGCGCCAGCTAGGACAAGGCCGCTTCGAACTGACTTTGCGCCGCAAAGACGGCACCCTCTTCCCGGCGCTGATCTCTTGCGCAAGCCTGCGGGATGCCGACGGCCAGGTCGCGAGCATTCTGGCCACGGTGCAAGACCTATCGGAGCAGCAGCAAGCCCAGGCCGAACTGCAGCGCACCCGGCAGCGCCTCGACAGCATCATGCACGAAATTTCGGACGTGATCTGGTCGGTGCGCCTCCCCGATTTCAAGACCCTGTTCGTTTCGCCCGCCATCGAGCAGCTCTACGGCTACCCTGTCTCGGACTGGATGACAAATGACCAGCGCTGGAACAAGGTCATTTTTCCCGAAGACTGGCCCGTGATCGCCGACGCACAAACCCGCGTAGCCAACGGGGAGCGCTGCAAAGTGGAATACCGCGTCGTGACGCGGGCGGGGCAGATCAAATGGGTGCAAAGCGAGGGCAAGGTGGTGGCCGACCCGGTCAGTGGCGAGCAGCGCATAGACGGCATCACGCGCGACATCACCCAAGAACGTACGCAAAGGCAGGAGAACGACCGCCTGCTTCGCCTTTCGCAGCAGCAAAACGCCCGCCTCAAAAACTTCGCGCACATTGTGTCGCACAACCTGCGCTCGCACTCAGGCAACTTCTCTACCCTCATTGAGCTGTTGCGTGCCGAGCACGCCGAAATGGCCGACGAAGAGATCGTGCAGATGCTCGGCAGCGCGGCGGGCAACCTCAAGGAGACCATCAAACACCTCAGCGACGTGGTGGTGATGCACATGACCAGCGACGAAACCCTGGCGCGCCTCGAACTGGGCAAAGTCGT
>DAIOEI010000482.1:0-2208 GCA_036746335.1 Hydrogenophaga sp.
TCGCTGGTGACCGAGGGCAAAACATTCCCCGATGGCTCGATGATCATGGGCAGCCCGGCCAGGGTGGTCCGTCAGCTCACCCCCGAGCAGATCGAAGGCCTGCACCAGAGCGCGTTGCATTACCAGCAAAACGCAGAGCGCTTTCGCCGCGGCTTGAAAAAGCTCGGCTGAGCCCTATCTGCACGCCTTGCTTTTTGAAAGAACGCCTTGTCCGAACTCCATAAATTCATGTTTGAGGGCCTGCCGGTGCGCGGCATGCTGGTGCGCCTGACCGATGGCTGGCAGGAAATCCTGCGTCGGCGCGAGCAAGCCGGTGGTTATCCGGCAGCGGTGACCGAGCTGCTGGGCGAAATGACCGCTGCGGCCACGCTGATGCAGGCCAACATCAAGTTCAATGGCGCGCTGATCATGCAGATCCAGGGCGATGGGCCGGTGAAACTGGCCGTGGCCGAGGTACAGCCCGACCTGACCCTGCGCGCCACCGCCAGTGTGCAGGGCGAGGTGGCCGAAGGCGCGCGGCTTTCGCACATGGTCAACGTGAACAACCAGGGGCGCTGCGCCATCACGCTGGACCCGAAGGACCGGCAACCCGGCCAGCAGCCCTACCAGGGCGTGGTGCCGCTGTATGGGGACCGGCGCGAAAAGCTGGAAAAGCTCAGCGATGTGATCGAACATTACATGTTGCAAAGCGAGCAGCTGGACACGCGACTGGTGCTTGCCGCCAATGACCAGGTGGCTGCCGGCCTGTTGATCCAGCGCTTGCCCTTGCAGGGCGAGGCCAATCTGGCCGGTGCAGGTGCGGTGGCCAGCGACGAAGACCAGATCGGCCAGAACGAAGCCTACAACCGCATCGCCATCCTGGCCGCCAGCCTTCAGCGCGAAGAATTGCTCACGCTGGACGCCGAGACCATCTTGCACCGCCTTTTCTGGGAGGAAGACCTGCGCCGCTTTGAACCGCAGACGGGCGAAAACGGTCCTCGTTTTGCCTGTACCTGTTCGCGCGAACGCGTGAGCAGCATGTTGCGCTCGCTCGGACACGATGAAATAGAGTCCATCATTGCCGAGCAGGGGCAGGTGGAGGTGGGTTGTGATTTCTGCGGTGCCCAGTACCGGTTCGACCCGGTGGACGCTGCGCAGGTCTTTCTGCAACCGGCCAAGCAGCAACCAGGCTCACCGGGCGTTCACTGACCCTCAATGGTGGGTTCTTTGGGCAAGGCAGAACTGCCCAGGAGCCGTTTGAACAGGCGGTGTTCGCAGTCCGGATCGCTGCAAGCTTCGCAACGCCATGAGATCCGGGCAGCGTCTGCTTGCGACAGCTTGCCACTGTGACGCCCCAGGGCGCGGTCGAGGGCGCGCATCGCCTGCGAGCAGCGTACCGGGCCGCGGCCGTATACGGTGTCGAAACGCACACCGGCGCGGGCCAGTTCCCGGCGCAGCAGGGCATCGGTGGCTTGCCGCACGGCGGGACTGTCGCGAAACAGCCCGTCGGGCACCCAGGGCAGGTCCAGGCCCATGAGCAAGGTCAAGCTGTACCGGCTTTGTTGCGCACGCGCCGGCGCCAGAAGAGTGTCGTCGAGGAAATACAGCGCGCTGTAGACGGCGACCACCAACTCGGTGGTGTCGGCGATCACCAGATCGGTGTCAGGCTCACAGGCCGCAGCTTCGATGGCCTGGGTTTGTGCCAGTGCCCGCCCGGCTTGCTCATGCACCTCGGGAGCACGACCATGGGTGCGGCACCATTCGCGCAACTGTTCCGGTACCACCTTGCACCGAACACCTTGAGCCCGCAGCTGCTGCCCCAGTGCCTCGGCCAGACTGGATTTGCCTGTGGATTCCCCACCGAGCAGGGTGACGATGGCAGTCAAGAACGGATCACTGGCGTGTCTGCGCAACCTGCACAAAGATCTCATTGGGCTTGACCATGCCCAGGTTCTGGCGGGCCAGTTCCTCGATCATGTCCAGCCCCTCCTGCAGGTCGCGCACCTCACTGGCCAGCTGATCATTGCGCAACTGCGCCGCCTGGTTCCTGGTCTGCAACTGGGAGAGGTCTTGCTTCATGGAAGACACCGAAGCCACACTGCCCCGCCCAAACCAGAGCTGCGCGTGCAGCACCAGCAGCAGCGTGATCAGGAGTGCAGGGACAAAGCGTCGGGCCATGATGCAAGTTTATGCCGAAGTGTGCCTTGTCTGGCACCCAGAACCGGCGCA
>DAIOEI010000483.1:0-2191 GCA_036746335.1 Hydrogenophaga sp.
AAGGCGCGCAGCTCGGTGCCGTTGAAGTCGCGCTTGTCGTAGAGCGCCATGCTGTCCCAGCGCGCGGCATCGCACAGGCCGTAGCCCACATGCGATACCGCGTAAGCCTCTTTTTCGTTCCACGCCGCGAAGTGGCTGCGCAGCAACTCGGCATCGACCCCGCTGCCGTCGATGCGGGTCACGTAGTCGTTTTCAATCGTCAGCGTGATGGCGCGCTCGATGTAGCGCTTGAAGGTCAGGTTCACGTCGCCCTCGGCCAGCACCAGCGTGCCGTTCACGCTGCCCGCGGCCGGGAAACCCAGCACCAGGCCGCCCGGCCAGTGCGTCAGCGTGCCGGGGCGGGTGGTGCTGCCCCAGTTGCCGCCGACCACCGCGCCCTGCAGCGAGATGTTCAGGTCGGTGCCGCCGGGCGAGGTCACGCGCATGCTTTTGGCGCTGCGCAGGCGCTTCACGTGCGCCTTCACCCGCGTCTCGGTGGCGTCGTCGGGCAACAGCCGCGCCAGCGCCTCGGGGTGCTCGTTGCTCACGTAGACGATGCGCGGCTGGGTCGTGCCGTTGCCTTGCAGGATGGCGGGCAGCTCGGGCGCGTGCATCAGGCCTTCGACGGTGCAGTCGATCACCAGGGTGCAGGCCTGCAGCGCGGCGATCACAGGGCCGAGCTGCTGGATGGCGGGGCTTGCGCCGGTCGAGCGCGTGACCGGCTCCCCTGCCGTGCCGAACACCGAGGGCAGGGTCAACACAAAGGGCCGCGCGCCCAGCCGTGTGGCTGCCAGCCGCGCCAAGTCCACCAGCACCGGGCGGCTTTGCGTTTCGCAGAGAATGGACACCGTGTCTTGGGGCTGCAGTGCGCAGCGCCTCAAGACCGTTTCAAATGCGTCGATCCAGGCGGGTTCGATCCGTTCCTGCAACATGTGTACCCCCCGCGCCGCCTGCGGCGTCACCCCCCCAGGGGGGCGATGCCTGTGGCCTGGCGAAGCCAGTTCCACGGCATCCCGATGCAGGCACGCGCTTCGATTGATCGGTTGAATAAACCCTGTCTCATCAGGGTGAGACAAGTCCGAGTTGCATTATTCATGAATTTTCATATAAATTGTTGATATGTCCCCAGCCCACTCTGCCGGTCACTCGGCCCGTCCACCTGACTTTTCCCAACGCGAATTCCGCGACGCGCTGGGCATGTTTGCCACTGGCGTGACCATCGTCACCGCGCGCACCGCCAGCGGCGAGCTGGTGGGGCTGACGGCCAGCTCCTTCAACTCCGTCTCGCTGGATCCGCCGCTGGTGCTCTGGAGCCTGGCCAAAGGAGCGGGCACCATGAGCGCCTTCGCCAACGGCCTGCACTACGCCATCAACGTGCTGGCCGCCGACCAGCAGGCGCTGGCCGAGCGTTTTGCCGCCCCCGACGTGGACCGCTGGGCCAGCGTCGCCTTCAGCGAAGGTGGCAATGGCGCGCCCGTGCTGGTGGGCGCCGTGGCCTGCTTCGAGTGCTTCAACCGCAGCCAGTACGACGAGGGTGACCACGTGATTTTTGTGGGCGAGGTCGAGCGCTGCAGCCACCGCACCGACGCCTCACCTCTGCTCTACCACGGTGGCAAGTTCTATACCGAGCACCCGCTTTGAACATGACGAGCAGGGCCCCCACGCTCCGCCGCGGCGCGGGTCGCTGCCCCCCGAGGGGGTGCGTTGTGCCTTGGGGCGGCCCGGCGGCACAACCATGAGCCCGCGCGGTGAACGCTTTGTTGAAGACTACCTGGGCTACCTGCTCGGGCAGGCCAACCACGCGCTGTTCAAAGACTTTGAGGCTGTGCTGCGGCAGGCCGGCCTGGGCTCGCTGGAGTGGCGAGTGCTGGCCACGCTGAGCGACCAGCCGCCCATGGCGGTGGGTGGTCTGGCGCGCGAGGTGCTCAGCCAGCAACCTACCGTGACCAAACTGTTACAGCGCCTGGTGCTGCAGGGCTGGGTCAGCCTGGCAGACGATCCGCAAGACCAGCGCCGCACCCTGGTGGCCATCACTGCCGCAGGGCAGCAGAAAGTCGCGCCTCTGATTGTTCAGGCCCGTGCCCATGAAGCACAAACCCTGGTCGGCCTGAGCGCGGCCGAGGTGCAACGCCTGAAGACGCAACTGCGCCGCCTGGCAGCCACTGCCTGAGACCGCTGCGCGCGCGACCTCTGGCCGAAGCGCCAGCCCCTA
>DAIOEI010000484.1:0-2182 GCA_036746335.1 Hydrogenophaga sp.
GGAACGTGGCCTTGGGGAACGCGGCCACGTTGAACCAGGTCGGCTTGACCAGCTCGGCATTGGCTTCGCGGTTGATGTCGGCACTGCCGGTGTCCACGGTGAAGGCGATCTTGCTGGTGGTCGGCTGTGCCGGGTCGAACGCCACCAGCGCGCTGAAGGTCTTGAACTTGCCATCGACCGGCACGCCCATCTGGCGGCTGGTGAACGCAATCTCGCTCTGGGCGGGCACGACGGCCTGCTGCGCCTGCGCTGCCATTGGAGCAGCGCTTGCTGCGAACAGCACCAGAGGAAGAAGACGGATATTCATCACAAGGCTCCAAAAAGACAAAAAAACGCGGTCGCGCCAACCACCAGGACCGCCGTGGAACCGGCTCCGCCGGGCCACTGGCGGTGTCCCCTGGGGGGAAGACGCGAAGCGGCGCAGGGGGTTACCGGACCCTCATCCTGCCCAGCAAACCGTCGCGGTCGATGAAGTGGTGCTTCAGCGCGCCACCGATGTGCAGCAGCACCAGACCGGCCATGGCGAAGGCGGACAGCTCGTGCAACTGTTTGAGCAGGTCGGCCAGAGGCTCGCTCACCGGTACAAAGTCGGGCAGCGGCCACACGCCGAACAGCACCACCGGGAAACCGGCCGCCGAACTGAACGCCCAGCCCAACAAGGGCACGGCAAAAAACAGCATATACAGACCCCTGTGGGTCGCGTGATGGGCCCAGCGCTGCCAGGCCGGCATGGCGGATTCGATGGCCACAGGCAAAGGGGGTGGCGGGGACAACAGACGGGTCAGCAAACGGACCGCCGAGAACAGCAACACCAGCACTCCGGCCCATTTGTGCCAGCTGTAGTACTGCAGGCGGGCCGGCGAAAACGGCAGATCGACCATGTACAGGCCGAGGGCAAAGTTGCCCACCAGGGCCAGTCCCAGCAGCCAGTGCAGCGCACGGGCCAGGGGGTGATAACGGGTGACGGAGTGGTCAGACATGGCGGCAGTGTAGGTAACCGCCTGCCCGCCGAAGGTGAACCGGCTTGACGTTTACCTTCAAAAAATTCGAATGAACCAATGCCGTTCGTTTGGATCACGCCCTGTATCCCGTCCGGCCTGGTCGCTCCTACAATGGCCGCCATGCCCGACGCCGTTCCCCCCGAGTTGCTCACGCTCTACCCCGCGCTCGCCACCCTGCCGGCCTTGCTGCCCCGGCTCGCGCCGCTGAGCGTGCCGGCGGGCACGCGCCTGTTCCGCGAGAACGACGCCTGCCAAGGTTTCCCGCTGGTGCTCAGCGGCGAGGTGCGGGTCTCGCGCGGGGCGGCCAACGGCCGCGAGCTGGAGCTGTACCGCGTGACGCCCGGCGAGATGTGCCTGGTGTCCTCGGCCGGCCTGTTTGCCGACCAGCCACTGGCGGCGCGCGGCGTGGCCACCTGCGACACCACGCTGTGCCTGCTGTTCCCGCCGGATTTTCAGACCGCCCTGGCCGACAGCGCCTTCCGCGGCTATGTGCTGGGCCTGTTTGCCGCCCGCATGGCCGACCTCACCGGGCTGATCGAGGCCATCGCCTTCCAGAAGCTCGACAGCCGACTGGCCGCAGCCCTGCTCGGGCACGGCCAGCAACTCAAGACCACCCACCAGGCGCTGGCCGACGAACTGGGCACGGTGCGCGAGATCGTCACGCGCCTGCTGCACCGCTTCGAGCGCGACGGCCTGGTCGAACTCTCGCGCGAGAGCATCACCATCAAAGACAGCACGGGCCTGCGCACCATCGCCGCCTTTCAGGGCCGCTGATTCGCGCGCTGGTCTCCCTTGGTGTGGTGTTCGCTGCGCGAACGGGCTCACGCTGCGCTTGGTGACCGCGGTCACAGACGCCGCCGCACAACAAGCGTCCAATGCCCTCACGACCTGAAGCCCCAACGCTCCGCCCGGAGCCCGGGCCCAGACCGATTCAACCCTTCACTGGAGCATTCACATGACCAAAAACGTTGGCGGCATCGACCGCACCCTGCGCATCGTCGTCGGCCTAGCCCTCATCGCCGCCGCCGCCGCCGGCACCATCGGCGTCTGGGGCTACATCGGCGTGGTGCCGCTGCTGACCGGCCTGATGGGCTGGTGCCCGCCGTACGCCCTTCTTGGCTTTAATACGTGCTCGATGAAGAAGTAATCCCTGCGGCTGTCGGACCTGCGACAGCCCGCAT
>DAIOEI010000485.1:0-2174 GCA_036746335.1 Hydrogenophaga sp.
CGTCCGGCGCGGCGGCCGGGCCCAGGCGGATGCCGTCCCAGATCTCGCGTTCGGCATCCTTGGGATTGCAGAACAGCGAGGCCTCGCCCTCGGCGGTGATCACCAGCCAGGCGTTGGGTTCGGTGAAGCCGGTGAGGTAGTAGAAGTAGCTGTCGTGCCGGAACAGAAAGTCGCTGTCGCGGTTGCGCGGCTGCTCAGGCGCGGTCGGTACGATGGCTATGCCGCAGGGAGTCAACTGCGCGGCCAGACGGGCGCGGCGTTCGGCGTAGAGGGCAAAAGAGGTTTGGGCATCCATGCCCAGCATTGTCTGCGTTTTGCGACCGCCGTGGTGTCGTCCAGGGCATCCGTGGAACCGGCTTTGCCGGGCCGCTGGATGCGCCCTCTTGGGTGATGCGAGAGGCGGTGCGGGGGGTTACCCCAACTCTTTCAGGCGCTCCGGCGTGCCCACATCGGTCCAAGGCCCGGTGTAGATCTCGGCGGTCACACGGCCCGCGTCCATGGCCTGACGCAGCAACGGTGCCAACGGCGCGGCCGTGCCCTGCGGGTTGCCGGGCAGGATGTCGCACCAGGGCGCCTCGAACAGCGCACGGCGGTACAGGCCAATGGTGCTGTAGGTGAAGCGATCGCCGTCGGTCGTGTTGAGCGCGCAGCCGTCGGCCGAGAGGCCGAAGTCGCCCCCGGGGTTGTGCGGCGGGTTGGGCACCAGCCAGAGGTGGGCCAGCGCGTCGCTGGCGGCAAAGCGAGCGGCGGCCTCGGCGCTGAAAACAAACCCAGGCACAAACACATCACCCGCCAACACCCAGAACACCTCGCCCAGCAGCGGCAGCGCGCGCGCGATGCCGCCCGCCGTCTCCAGCGCGTAGCCGAAATCCTGCCCCTCGTGCGACCAGGCGATGGTGCTGCCGGGGTGTTGGGTGGACCAGTCGGCGAAGTGCGCCGGGATCTGCTCACCCAGCCATGCGGTGTTGACCACCAGCCGCGAAAACCCGCTTTGCACCAGCGCCTCCATCGGCCACTGCATCAGCGCCTTGCCCCGCACCGCCAGCAGCGGTTTGGGCGTGTGGTCGGTCAGCGGGCGCATGCGGTTGCCCCGGCCGGCGGCCAGGATCATGGCGGGTGTGGACGTGTTCATGGGGGCAGTCTGTCGGATCAACGATTATTCCCGACCGCTCGCACGAATGGCACCACCCAGCGGCTCACCCTGCAAAAGTGCAGCCGGTCTGGCGCTTTCTTGGCCATCCAGCGCACACGCACATTGACCTGAACCTCGGTTTGATGGAAAAATACATACGGTTTCAGACATATTTTGGAGGATTTCCGCATGACCGCCACCGCCAAAATCTTCACCACCGGCAACAGCCAGGCCATCCGCCTGCCCAAGGCGTTTCGCCTCGATACCGAAGAAGTCTGGATCAGCAAATCCAGCGACGGTATCCTCACCATTCAGCCCAAACCCAAAAAAGACGACCTGGAGGCCTTTTTGGCCGAGTTGCGCGCCATGCCGCCCAGCGAGGAGTTTTTGCAGCCCCGTGAAGACGCCCCGCGCCCCAGTCCGCTGGAGGGCTGGGAGGCGTGATGCGTTACCTGCTCGACACGAACATCGTCAGTTACTACCTTCGGCGTGTCTCCCCCGCACTGGAAGAGCGCCTGAGTGAGGGGCTCAAGCGCCGTAACGTGGCCATTTCTGCCATCACCCGCGCCGAACTGCGGTTCGGACAAATGGGATTGCCCGCGCAAGACCGTCGCCGTCCTTTGATTGACAGTTTTTTGCTGCGCCTACCCAGCCTGGAGTGGAGCAGCGAAGCCGCCGACCGCTACGGGGACCTCAAACACACCCTCAAAACCCAAGGCACACCCATCGGCGAGCTGCACACCCAGATCGCCGCCCATGCCCTGGCCGAAAAGCTCATTCTGGTGACCCACAACATCCGGCACTTTGAAAAGATCAGCGGACTGAAGCTCGAGGACTGGATGGTGTAACGGGCGGCGCAGCGGCGGTCAGCTACCTCGACCAGATCGCCCCGATAAAATCAGGGGTTTCGCGCTCATGCGCCGCCCCTATCCACAGCCCACACCCATCCCATGTCCGAAGCCTCCCCCAGCACCGCCCCCGTCTCCACCGTGAGCGCCCAGACCCAGGCCAACGCCATCCGCGCGCTCGCCATGGACGCGGT
>DAIOEI010000486.1:0-2173 GCA_036746335.1 Hydrogenophaga sp.
ATCAGCAGCTTGTCAAAGCCCAGGGTGTTGCCGTCGCTCAGCTCCAGCGTGCGCTTGGCCGAGTCCAGGACCTTGGCGCGCACACCGCGCAATACCTTGATATTCAGCGCTTCAAAGTGGCCTGCCGTGTGGCGCAGGTGGGTGCCGTCTTCGCCCACCTTGCCGATGAGCAGGTAGGGAATGGCCATGCGAGAGTAAGGCGCCTCGTTTTCATCGCCCACGATTGTGATCTGGTCGTGGGGCGCGTGTTTGCGGATGGTTTCGGCTGCAATGACACCGGCCGGGCCGGCGCCGAGGATGACGTGGTGGGTCATGAAAGTGTTCTCCAAAAGAAAGAAGCGGCCGAAGGAGACCGCTTCTTTGATGTCACCGTTGCGAAGGATCAGAGGCTCAGGCGGGCCTTGGTCTCGGCGGTCGGGCGCCCTTCCGTGTCCCAGCCGCGGGCGGCGTAGTACTTGGGCAGCATTTCGGGCAGCTTGCTGACCATGCCTTTGGAAGCACCGGTCTTGGCGGCTTCGGTCAGCAGGCGCTTGGGCAGGCTGTCGTCCTTGGCGGTGAAGCCGGCGGCGTTGTTGAACTCGCGCTCCATGTTCCAGATGCGCTCACCGATCTTTTCCAGCTCTTCGGTGGTGAATTCATCGTTGCAAGCGGCTTGCAGTTGCGGTGCCAGATCGGCCACACCCCAGGCAAACGTGGTGAACACGCACAAGCCCGACGAGTCGAACGCGGCGGTGGCATCCTGGAACGCCTTCACCAGTTCGGGCTTGCCCTCCGACTCGACCGGATCGGTCTTGACCGGAATACCCAGCACTTCAGAAGCGATGGTGTAACCGCGCAGGTGGCAGGCGCCCCGGTTGCTGGTGGCGTAAGCCAGGCCAATGCCCTGGATGGCGCGGCCGTCGTAGGCCGGGAATTCCTGGCCCTTGACGCTCATGGACAGGTCCGGGTGGCCGTACTTTTCGGTCAGGCGCTTGGAACCCATGCCAATTTCTTTGCCGAAGCCTTCGCCCCGGGCGGTGATTTCGGCAAAGTGGGCCAGCGCTTGTGCCGAGCCAAACTTGGCATCAATGCCCAGTTGCTCTGCGGTGAGCACGCCCATTTCGTACAGTTCCATCACCGCGCCCACGGTGGCGCCGAAGCTGATCGGGTCAAAGCCCTCTTCGTTGCACAGCAGGTTGGCGTATTGCAGCGCTTCCAGGTCGTTCACACCGTTGGCCGCGCCCAGCGCCCAGGCCGCTTCGTATTCCAGACCGCCGTTGGCGCCCCAGTACTGCGGCTTGTTGGCCACGGTGAAATGGCCCTCATCCATCTTGCTGATGCGGCCGCAGGCAATGGTGCAACCAAAGCAGGCCTGGTTGGTCACCAGGTGCTTCTTGCCGTCGCTTTCGCGCGGTGTCACCATGGCTTCGGCCGAAATGTCTTTGGCGCCTTCAAACTGCACGTCGCGGTGGTTGCGGGTGGGCAACGCGCCGATCTCGTTGATGACGTTCATGAGCACTTGGGTGCCGTAAGCCGGTAAGCCCTGGCCCGTGACGGCGTTTTCGGCCAGGATCTTCTTTTTCTCGAAGGTGGTCTTCATGAAGGCCTTGGGGTCGCGGATGTTGCCCACGCCCTTGGTGCCGCGCACGGCAATGGCTTTCAGGTTTTTGCTGCCCATGACAGCACCCACACCCGAGCGGCCCGCCGCGCGGTGCAGGTCGTTCACCACAGCCGCATACAGCACGCCGTTTTCACCGGCCTTGCCAATGCTGGACACACGCACCAGCGGGTCTTGCAGGCTGGACTTGAGAATTTCTTCCGTCTTCCAGACACTCTGGCCCCAAAGATGGCTGGCGTCGCGCAACTCAACCTCGTCGTCGTTGATGAACAGGTACACCGGCTTCTCCGAGCGCCCTTCAAAAATGACCATATCCCAGCCGGCCATCTTGAATTCGGCGCCCCAGTAGCCGCCCGAATTGGAGCAGGCAATGGCACCGGTCAGTGGGCCCTTGGTGATCACCGTGTAACGGCCCCCGGTGGAGGCCATGGTGCCGGTCAGCGGGCCGGTGGCCCAGATGATCTTGTTCTCGGGCGACAGCGGGTCCACTTTGGGATCGACCTCGTTGATGAGGTATTTGTTGCCCAGTCCGCGCGAACCGATGTAGGCACGCGCCCACTCCATGTTCAGCGGTTC
>DAIOEI010000487.1:0-2158 GCA_036746335.1 Hydrogenophaga sp.
AAAGCCACGCCCCTGCTCGCCCGCCCGCGCCGCCTCCACCGCGGCATTGAGCGCGAGGATGTTGGTCTGAAACGCGATGCTGTCGATCACGCTGATGATGTCGGCGATGCGGCGCGAGGAAGCGTTGATGGTGTCCATGGTGCTGACCACCTCGGAGACCACACCCCCGGCCCGCTCGGCCACACCCGATGCCGTGACTGCCAGCGCGCTGGCGTCGCGCGCATGCCCCGCGCTTTGGTTCACGCCCTCGGTAAGCTGCTGCATGGAACCGGCGGTGCGCTCCAGGCTTTCGGCCTGTTGCTCGGTGCGGGTGGACAGGTCGCTGTTGCCACGCGCGATCTCGCTGGATGCGCCGTAAATCGCCTCCGTGCCTTCCCGGACCTGCCCGACCATGTGGGCCAGACTGGTCTTCATGTTCTGCAGCGCCTGCTGCAGTTCACCGATCTCGTTTTGCGAGGTCACGCGGATGTTGTGCGTCAGGTCGCCGGCCGCGATGGCTTGCGCCGCCGCCACGCCTTCTTCCAGCGGCTGGGTGACCACCCGGCGAATGAAGGGATAGATCAGCCCCAGCACGGGAATCGCCGTGATGAAAGCCACCAGAATGGATTTCCAGCGCTGACTGACCTGCTCGGCGTTGACGTGGTCCAGCGACACCTTCATGCTGACCACGCCGAGCACCGAATTTTCGGGCACTTGATGGCAGCTCAGGCAGTTCTTGCCCAGGTAATCGCTGCTGGCCAGGCTGGGACGAACCGCGCGCAGGTATTCGCCCTGCTCGTCGCTCTCCACATAGAAGACCGCCTCGCCAGTTTGCATCACCTGCTCTTCCATCGCGTCGCCGCTGACGTGATCACCTTCAACGCCAGGACCGAAGGTGTCGGTGACCCCTTTGCCCCGGATGACCCGCACATCCCGGATCGAGCCGAGCTGCTTGATCTGGTCGAGAAACACGTGGCGCTCGCTAACGGTGCCGGTGACCATCATGCCGGTCAGGCCGGCCATGGTGGCGTCGTGCATGCTCTGCGAAAAGGTCTGGGCTTGCTGCAGAGCAGACTCGCGGTACACATAGCCCTGCCAGATGATGACACCCGTCCACACCACGAGCAGCGCGGCGGCAATGGTGGCAAGGAACTGCATCCAGATCTTGAGTTTGGCCAAGCGCATGGGGGCTTTCGTGGCGTATGAGCGGGCATGTCGAAGGTCGAGCACCATTGTCGAACGCCTGCCGGCACGCCATACCGCGAAACAGCGCCGAAAACAGCAGGGTATTCAGCGGATGCGGCGGGTCTCCTCATGACCCGCCGCTTGCGCCATCCGCGCTGCCGCCACACGCAGACTGCGCCACGTGCACCAGATCAGCGGACCCAGCACCAGCCAACCGGCGTGCGCCGGGTCAATACCCTGGCGCCCGGATAACCAAGCATGGAGCAAGGGGACCAACAGGGTGACACCCAGGTAGATCGCAGGCGCCAGCCACACCGGGCCGCTCTGGCGCAACTGCAGCAGCAAGGCCCCAAAAAACACGCCGATGCCGATGAGCCGATGGCTGTTCGCGTCGGTCAAACCGGCCAGCCGCGCCAGATCGTCCTGGGCATAGGCGATCAGCACGATGCGCACCGCGTTCGCCAGCAGCGTGGTCAGCCAGGCAGCGGCCAGCGCATGCAACGCCAGTCGCAGGGCCGATGGCTGGACGCGCCAGCGCCACAGCCAGCCCAGCCAGGATGCCAGCAGGAAGTTGCCGCCCGCACAGGCCTTGACCACGATCAGGCCGCGACCGGCGTCCAGCCATTCGCCACCGGGCACGGACACAAAGTCGAACAGCCCGGTGGCATTGAGCAGTTGCACCAGCGGCCACAGCAGCCATGACAACTGTTCCGCATTGGCCACAGAATAGGCTGCCTTGAAGCCCAGGGCGAGCAGCAACAGGGTGCTCCATCGCAGTGCGGATGTCGGATTCACAGTTTGGCCCTCAAACACGCGGGTCCGTCCACTCGTGGGCCGATCCGGGCCGTCGGTGGCTCATCAGCGTCTGGACCAAGGCCTGCCGGTGTTGCCAGCCGCGAGCGCTGGCGAACCAGGCCGCCAGCAGCAAGAGCAGCCAGACCAGCTCCGGCTCGGGCACCGGCCGGGCCAGCGACAGGGCAGACACCCCTTGTGG
>DAIOEI010000488.1:0-2150 GCA_036746335.1 Hydrogenophaga sp.
CACCTTGATGGGTTTGGTGAGGTAGTTGAAGAAGCCCGCCTCCAGGCACCGCTGGATGTCGCGAGCCACCGCGTTGGCGCTGAGCGCGATGATCGGGATGTGTGCGGTTTCCGGATCGGCGCGCAGAATCTTCAACGCTTCGATGCCGCTGATGCCCGGCAGGTTGATGTCCATCAGGATCACCTCGGGCTGGTATGCGCGGGCGAATTCGATGCCCAGTCGGGCGTCGGCGGCGCCCAGCAGGCGAAGGTCGCTGCGGCGCGCCACGATCTGCTCGACCAGCTCCAGGTTGGCGGGATTGTCTTCCACATAAATCAGGGTATGCACCGGGCTGCCCGGCTGGGCCTGGTGCCCTTGAACATCGGTCAACGGCGCGTGGTGGGGCACGAGGCGGGGCGCATCCACCATTGCCAGTTCGACCCAGAAAACGCTGCCCACGCCGGGCGTACTGTCCACGCCGATCGCGCCCTTCATCAGGTGCACCAAGCGCTGGGTCACCACCAGCCCAATGCCGGTGCCTTCTTCGCCCCCGTTTTCCTGCCCGAGCCGGTTGAAGGGCTGGAACAACTGGGTCTGCTGAACCGGGGTGAGACCCGGGCCGGTGTCGCGCACACTGATCCGGATCGCGCCAGGCGGGCTCAGGGAGCAAACCACCGTGACCTGGCCGCCAGGATGGTTGTACTTGATGGCGTTGAACAGCAGGTTGATCACGATCTGCTTGAGCCGTGTGCGGTCGGCCTTCACGTAGCGCACTTGCTCCAGCGGTGCAAACACCATGTGGATGTCGCGCTGCTGCGCTTGTGGCTCGACCATGGCCCGGCATTCGGCCAACACTTCACCCAGCGAAACCGGCTCATCCGACAGCGTGAGCTTGCCGCTCTCGATGAGCGTCAGGTCCAGGATCTCGTTGATCAGCTCCAGCAGGTACCACCCCGCCTTGAGGATCTGGTCGATGCTGCGCTTCTGGGTGACCGTGGGTTCGGGTGCGCCCGACTCCATCAGCTGCGCAAAACCCAGAATGGCGTTGAGCGGCGTGCGCAGCTCGTGGCTCATGCTGGAGATGAAATCGGTCTTGGCGCGGTTGGCTTTTTCCGCCGCCGCCATGGCTTCGTTCAGCTGCATCTCGCCGCGCTTGCGCACCGAGTTGTCGGTGCCGATCAACAGGTAGCCAATCAGGTCGCCATGGTCGTCGCGCAGCGCGGTGATCGAGACGATGGCAGGGAAGCTGCTGCCGTCCTTGCAGATGTAGGTGAGTTCGTAAATGTCTTCGATGCCGCGCGAGGCCTTGAAAGCCAGGGCCTCGAAACCCGGCGCGATGGGCGTGTCCAGCTCCAGGCTGAGCACCTTGGCTCGGGCACGAACCTCCAGCGGATCGTGCATGTCGCTCGGGCGCACGCGGTTGATCACCTCATCGGCCCGGTAACCGAGCATGCGCTCAGCCCCCACGTTGAACAGCTGGATGATGCCCTTCTCGTCGGTCGCGATGATCGAGAAGTTGGGGCTGTTGAGGATGGCGTTCTGCAAGGCCCCGGCTTTGAGCAGGTCATTGCGCTGGTCGCGTTCGGTGGCTCTTGGAGGTGTCGCGGGCATGGTGGTGTTCTGTGCTCACCGCCTCATGGGCGGACCGTTCCTACCTTGACGGCGCACCGCGCGGCGGTCTGTGCGCTGGCGCACACAACAATCCAAAAGGGTGCGTGGAGCAGCGGTATCTGGTGTCCAGCCGCAAGGCCTTTGTGCAAAAGGTCTGAGTTTCCGAAGAGGTCTGCCCAGGCCATTTCGGGGGTCTGGCTAAGCCACGCTGGGGACCGCGCGGGCGTTGAAGGCGGCCGCGGCCAGCTCCTTTTTGCCTTGCAGTTCACCGGCAATCACTTCCGCCGTCACGTGGGCTTGGTGCACCGCCTTGTGCGCCAGCATGGGCGGGCCCACGATGTCGCCGATGGGCGGGACGTTGGTGCCTTCGCTCTTGGTGCCGTCCAAGCCTTCGAACTGAGCTGGCATGCCTGCGAACAAGCCAACGCCCACGTATTGACAACAGCTATACAAACAGCCAACATACGTGTATTCATTAGATACACACGAAAGGTCCCCATGCGCGCCGCAGCCATCAATTTGCGTGCCTTGCCGGAACAGCGAGATCTCATTGATCACGC
>DAIOEI010000489.1:0-2145 GCA_036746335.1 Hydrogenophaga sp.
GAGTCCGGTGGATCCTGGCGCTGGTAAGACCAGCTCACCAAAGGCGGCATGGACAGCAGGATGGACTCGCTGCGCCCGCCCGACTGCAGACCGAAGTGGGTGCCCCGGTCCCAGACCAGGTTGAACTCCACATAACGACCCCGACGGTACAACTGGAAGTCGCGCTCGCGCTCGCCGTACGGCAGGTCTTTGCGGCGGTCCACGATGGGCAGGTAGGCATCCAGGAAAGCATCGCCCACCGAACGCAGCATGGCAAAGCTGCCCTCGAAACCGAACTCCGAGAAGTCGTCGAAGAACACGCCACCGATGCCGCGCTGCTCGTCGCGGTGCTTCAGATAAAAATATTCGTCACACCACTGCTTGAAGCGCGGAAATTTGTCAACGCCAAACGGATCCAGCGCGGTCTTGCAGGTGGTGTGGAAATGCACCGCGTCTTCTGCAAACGGGTAATAAGGCGTCAAATCCATGCCACCGCCAAACCAGCAAACCGGCTCGCCCCCGGCAGGCGTAGCGGCAATCATGCGCACGTTCATGTGCACCGTCGGCACATAGGGGTTGCGCGGGTGAAACACCAGCGAAACGCCCATGGCCTCAAACGGCGCACCCGAGAGCTCGGGCCTGTGCTGCGTGGCCGAGGGCGGCAGGCGCGGGCCGGTCACGTGCGAGAAGCCGCAACCGGCGCGCTCGAACACGGGACCGCCTTCCAATATCTGGGTGATGCCCTGCCCTTGCAGGGTTTCGCCCTTGGGCTTCTTCCAGTGATCGACCACAAAGCGGCCACCATCTACCACCGCCACAGTGGAGGTGATGCGGTCTTGCAGGCCGACAAGGTAGTCGCGGACTTTTTGGGTGGGCTTGCTCATGAGGGGCCTTGGTCTGTTCAGAGGGCACGGTAACCGATATCGCGGCGGTGTTGCATGCCATCAAAAGCGATGCCATCGACCAGGCTGTAGGCTTTTTGCCGGGCCGCAGCCACGGAGTCGGCCAGCGCGGTCACACACAGCACGCGGCCACCCGAGACCACTACTTGGCCGTCGGCATCGGTGGTGCCTGCATGAAACACCATGCGGTCATCCGCATCGGCGGGCAGACCAGTGATGGCGTCGCCCTTGCGCGGGTTCATGGGGTAACCGGCGGCCGCCAGCACCACCCCCAGGGCCACGCGCGGGTCCCAGTCCAGGCTCACACGGTCCAGCTCACCGCGTGTGGCCGAGAGCAGCACCTGCGCGAGGCTGGAACGCAGGCGCATCATGATGGGCTGGGTTTCCGGGTCGCCCATGCGGCAGTTGAATTCCAGCGTCTTGACGCGCCCGTCGGGCGTGATCATCAAGCCGGCGTAGAGAAAACCGGTGTAGGGAATGCCGTCGGCTGCCATGCCGCGCAGCGTGGGCAGGATCACCTCGTCCATCGCGCGCTGGTGCACCGCCGGCGTGACCACCGGCGCGGGCGAATAGGCGCCCATGCCGCCGGTGTTGGGACCCTGATCGGCGTCCAGCAGGCGCTTGTGGTCCTGGCTGGTGGCCAGCGCCAGCGCGTTCACGCCGTCGCACAACACGATGAAGCTGGCCTCTTCGCCTTCGAGAAATTCCTCGATCACCACGCGGGCGCCACCTTCGTTGTGTGCCACGCCCAGCGTGTTGTCCAGCAGCATGAAGTCGATGGCCTCGTGCGCCTCGGCCAGCGACATGGCCACCACCACACCCTTGCCCGCTGCCAGGCCGTCGGCCTTGATCACGATGGGGGCGCCCTTGGCGTCCACATAATCGTGGGCCAGCGCCGCGTCGGTGAAGGTCTGGTACTCGGCCGTCGGAATGCCGTGGCGTTGCATGAAGGCCTTGCTGAAGGCCTTGGAGCTTTCCAGCTGCGCGGCCTTTTGCGTCGGGCCAAAGATGGCCAGGCCATGCGCGCGGAACTCGTCCACCATGCCTGCCGCCAGCGGCGCTTCAGGCCCGACCACGGTCAGCCCAATGCTGTTGGCCTGCGCCCATTCGCGCAGCGCCACCTGGTCGGTAACGGGCAAGTTCGTCAGGTGCACATCGCGCGCCGTGCCCGCATTCCCAGGCGCCACAAAAACCTCGCTCACGCCCTCGGACTGCTTGAGCTTCCACGCCAGCGCGTGCTCGCGGCCACCGCCGCCAATCACCA
>DAIOEI010000490.1:0-2145 GCA_036746335.1 Hydrogenophaga sp.
ACATGAAAACCATCACACTCAGCTTGGCATGGGCACTTGCCGCCGCCATGCCGCTAGCGGCACAGGCCCAAGAAATCAACCTGACCCAGCAGTTCAGCGTCTGCATGCACAAAGCCGAAGGTGTCACCCAACCCGCGGTGGAGTGCATCGATGCGGAGATCAAGCTCCAGGATGCCCGCCTCAACAAAGCCTACAAAGCCCTGGTGGCCGACTTGAACCCTGAGCGGAAAAAGCAACTTCTAGCAGCGCAGCGTGCGTGGCTGAAGTTCCGCGACACCAACTGCGGTTTCTACTTCGACCCCGAGGGCGGCACCATCGCACGGGTGCTGGCCGTTGATTGCATCATGACCATGACCGCCAGCCGGGCCACCGAGCTCGAAAACTTCAACCTGCCGTGAAATGCCAGCCAGACAACGCCCCCGGTCGGTGATCCCGGTGGAAGTGCCTCAACGGCCATGCCCGCCCCACAAAGCGAAAAGCCCCGGTGAACCCACCGAGGCTGTAGCGCCGACCGAGAGCCCCCAATCCACTTGAGCCGGATCACAACGACCAAGACATCCAGCGTACATGCTTCGCAGAAGGCATCATGACCCGTAGGGAGCGAGCGAATGACCAAACACCATATCGAACAAGAAACCCCGACCTGGCTGGCTGGGTTGCGCGAGTCTCACGAACTCGAATGCAAACTGGCACAAGGTCAGAACGGCCAAGGCGAAGTGCCCAAAGATTTCTGGCCCACCTACTCGGCCATGGCCAATGCGCAGGGTGGCGTGGTGCTGCTGGGTGTGCGCGAGAAAAACGGGTTTTTTTCGGTGGCGGGGTTACCCAACCCGGCCAAGGTACGGGTAGACCTGTTCAACAACCTGAACAACCCGGGCAAGGTCAGCGTCAACCTGTTGACCGATGCCGATGTGCAGGAGGTGTTGTTAGGTGGCAAAACCGTTTTGCAAGTGACCATTCCCGCCGCCACACGGAAACAAAAGCCTGTGTACTTGCATGGTCAGCCGCTGGGCAACACCTACCGCCGCCTGAACGATGGCGACCGCCAGTGTGACGACACCACCGTGAAACGCATGCTGGCCGAGCAACTGGAAGACAGCCGCGACACGCGCATCCTCAATCGGTTTGGTTTGCAGGACATTGACTTGGAGAGTTTGCACGCCTACCGCAACGCCTTTGCCGTGCACCGGCCCGGACACCCCTGGACGGGGCTGGACGACTTGGCTTTTTTGCACATGCTGGGTGGTTGGCGGGAAGACTGCGCCTCTGGCGAAGCCGGTCTGACGGCGGCTGGACTGCTGATGTTTGGGTGCTGGCCTGCCATTCCAGAGGCATTTCCGCTGTACTTTGTTGATTACCAAGAGCGCCCGGCAGACGTGGATTCCCCCACGCGCTGGCTGGACAGGGTGGTGCCTGATGGATCGTGGTCGGGCAACCTGTACGACTTCTTCCGCCGGGTGATTCGCAAACTGACGGTCGATCTCAAGGTGCCGTTCACCTTGGTGGATGGTGTGCGCATTGACGACACGCCGGTGCACCAAGCGGTGCGCGAGGCTTTGGTCAACTGCCTGATTCATGCCGATTATTCAGACCGCGCCTCGGTGCTGGTGGTCAAGTCGCCAGCGGGGTTCCGCTTTCGCAACCCTGGCCTGATGCGCTTGCCCGTGGCGCAGGCGCTGCATGGTGGCGCGAGCGATTGCCGCAATCGGACCTTGCACCAGATGTTTCTGTTGATCAATCTGGGCGAACGCGCCGGATCGGGTGTTCCCAAGATACGCAGCGGCTGGGCTCAGGCCGGGCATGCCCTGGCGCTGCACGACAGCTTCGAGCCCTTTGATCACACGGTACTTGAGATGAAGTGGGCGCCAGAAGCGGGGCCGACTGCCGAAACTTCGGAAAAAACTTCGGAAAAAACTTCGGAAAAAACTTCGGAACGGGTGTTGGGTTTGCTGAGGCAATCGCCGTCTTTGTCTGCCCGTCAACTGGCCAGCCAACTGGGTTTGAGCCAAAGGGCGGTGGAACTCCAACTGGCCAAGCTGAAAGCGGGCAACCGTCTGAAACGTGTGGGCCCCAACAAAGGTGGCCAGTGGGAGGTGCTGCCATGACCGAAAACCAACTGGAACAAGAAACCCTGGGCTGGCTGGC
>DAIOEI010000491.1:0-2145 GCA_036746335.1 Hydrogenophaga sp.
TCATCTGGTGGCGGGCTTTGAGCGCGGCGGCAATCTGTTCAACCAGTGGGATGTTGGGGTGGGTGGTGGGGGTCATGGTTGGGTCCAGGGCGTGGATTGGGTGCAACACAGTGTCACAGTTTGGCGCAACAACCGGGTGGTGCAAATCTTGCACAGTGTCGCTGCCCAAGCGCTCAAATAGGTCTTTGACAGGGCTTTGGGCAAAAACACCGCACAACGACAACGAGGAGACATTTCACATGATCAGCATCGACAAGGCGCTGCTGCGGCAGCTGCTGTTGATTGAGCGCCCCTGGGAGGTGCGCGAATACCGGCTCGATGTGCGCAAGCGCCGCTGCGACGTATGGATTGCCCCCGAGGTCGAGCGCGGTTGGTTTGGCCGGGCCAAGTCGGCGCCCACGGGCGAAACCATGGTGTGGCAACACCTGGCCATGGGGCCCACCCGCTTTCACCTGCACGTCACCATTCCCCCCGGCTTTGACACCAAAGGCATAGCCTGGATGGGCGAAACCGGCATGCCCTTCACCCGGGCGCTGGCCGCGCAGGTGTTCGCGCTGTTTGGCGAAGGCGTGTCCTTGCAGTCCATGTGTACCTTGTTGGACCTGAGCCTGCAAGACGTGTGGAGCTACCGCTACGCCCTCGACACCGGTCGCACCGGCGGCACCGGTGCCCCCGGCGCACCCGAACCCGCACCCGCCCGCGCAGCCCCTGCGCGCGAGGTTCCCGCAGCGGTGGCCGCGCCCGCTGCCGTGCCGCTGTCTCCCGACAGCAACGTGCCCGACATCGCCGACCCGGTCTGGCTGCGCCTGCTCAGCGGCGATTTGAAACTCGACATCAAGGTGCTCAGCCTCAAGCTCATGCTGGCCAAACTGCGCTCGCAGATGGACGTGATTCAAGACGAAGAAGTGCGCCTGATGAAATTGAAGGAACTGCACCGCTATTTCGTTAAAAATGAACGTGTGCTCATCCACGAACTGAACCAGCTGCGGCTGGGCTGACCCCACCATGAACGCCTCCCCCACGTCGCCCTCCAGCCCGGTCAGCGGCACGCTGATGGATCTTCAAGAAGTCTTGGTGTTGATCCGTCGGGGTGCTTACCTGTCCATTGCGGCTGACGAGTCGCTGCTGCGCCGCTTGCCCTCGGGCAATTGGATTGCTGGCAGCATCCCCTATTTCATGGCGCAAGACGGCGGCGAAACCTCGCGCCAAAAGCTCTTTATCACCGAACTGCCCGCCTACGCGGGCACGCCGTTGCTGCGCTGGTACGACAACAACAACCTGCACAAGGTGGCGCTGGACGCGCCCGCCCACGGCCTGACCGTGCTCATCGTGCCCGCCTTCTCCGAGGTGCATTCGCGCTTTGCCCGCGAGGCCCCCGCCTTTGAAGACATGTACATGAAGCCGCTGGTGGGCTGGATTGCAGGCGTCCACCTGGACGACCTGGGCCAAGCCACGCCCACGGTGGTGAACGGCCAAACCCTCACCTTCAGCGGCGACCGCGCCCTGGCCATCCACATGCCGCTGCCGGAGTCGATCTATCCGCGCATCGAAATCCTGAACCTGTTCCGCCCCGGCACGGGCGACGTGATCCGCTTCCCGTCCACCGGCTTCTCGGCCCACGAATGCTTTGTGAACGGCGAACTGGTGAACCTGGCGCAATACCTGGTGAAGAAAAACATCGACACCCGCCTGCCGCTGGTGGCCGATTACTCGGGCGCCATGATCAATGTGTCGTTCAAAGCGGTAGACGCCGCCGCCGGACAGGTCGATTTTTACGCCCCGGTGTTCGACGACGTGGAATACCGCATCGCCGAGCCCGTGCCCAACTACGCCCAGACGTTCGCCCAATCGCTGCCCGCCGACGCGGCGGGCGCGTCTTGGAGCTGCAATTGCATCTTGAACTACCTCTACGGCGAGCTAGAAGGCCAACGCACCGGCCCCATCACCGGCCCCATGACCTTCGGCGAAATTGCCTACCAACTGCTGAACCAAACCATGGTGTATGTGAATTTGGAGAAGCTGTAACCGTTGCTGCCACGCCCTCTGCGTCCGTCATTCCCGCGAAGGCGGGAATCCATGCCCCCAGCGCAGGGCTTAAAACCGCCAGAGCGCAACCACCAGCAGCGTGCAGCCTGCGGCGGCGAA
>DAIOEI010000492.1:0-2138 GCA_036746335.1 Hydrogenophaga sp.
AGCATGCGCTTGGCCACTTCCTGCGCCACAAAGAAGGCGCCCTTGGTGTTGGTGTTCAACATGAAATCGTAGTCCTCTTCGGTCACGTCCTGCAGGCGCTGGGTCGTGCTGACGCCCGAGTTGTTGACCAGGATATCGATGGCTCCCACCTCGGTTTCGGCATGGGCGATGGCGGCCTTGATGGAGGCCAGGTCGGTCACATCCAGCGCCACCACATGGGCGTCGCCACCGTCGGCTTCAATGTGCGCACGCAGGGCCATCAGGCGGTCGGTGCGGCGGCTGGCCAGCACCACGGCGGCGCCGGCCTTGGCCAGCGTTTTGGCAAACTGCTCGCCCAGGCCACCGGAAGCACCGGTGATCAGAGCCACCCGGCCAGATAAATCAAGGGCGTAGGACACGGGATAATCTCCTCTTTACTCAAATTAGAACGGTCGTTCGATTTTTTGGCGAATCGGCATAAAATACCAGCCGCCCGGTACGATCACTCGGGTCATCAGGCCAAGGCCAAGCAGAACCATTATCAGCGAGACCCCCATGACAGCAGACGAAATCCTTGCCCAGTTTGGCCCGCGCGAAGCGATGGAGTACGACGTGGTCATCGTGGGGGGTGGCCCCGCCGGCCTGTCCACCGCCATCCGTCTCAAGCAGCTCGCCGCCGAGAAGGGCAGCGAAGTCAACGTCTGCGTGCTGGAAAAAGGCTCGGAGCCCGGCGCCCACATCCTCTCGGGCGCCGTGATGGACCCCAAGGCCATCACCGAACTGTTCCCGAACTGGAAGGAACTCGGCGCCCCGCTGAACCAGCCGGTGACCGGCGACGACCTGCTGGTGCTCAGCGAGACCGGTGCCCAGCGCACGCCCGACTGGCTGATGCCGCGCAACTTCGACAACCACGGCTGCTACGTCATCAGCCTGGGCGCTGTGACCAAGTGGCTGGGTGAGCAGGCCGAAGCCTTGGGCGTGGAGATCTTCCCCGGCTTCTCGGCCGCCGAGGTGCTCTACAACGACGACGGCTCGGTCAAAGGCGTCGCCACCGGCAACCAGGGCGTGGGCAAAGACGGTGAGCCAATGGACAGCTTCCAGATCGGCATGGAGCTGCACGCCAAGTACACCGTGTTCGCCGAAGGCGCGCGTGGCCACCTGGGCAAACAGCTCATCGCCAAGTTCAAGCTCGACGAGGGCAAGGACGCGCAAACCTTTGCCATCGGCATCAAGGAACTCTGGGAAATCCCGGCCGACAAGGCAAAGCCCGGCCTGGTGGTGCACACGGCGGGATGGCCGCTGAACGACGACGCGTTTGGTGGCGGTTTCCTCTACCACCTCGAGGGCAACAAGGTCACGCTGGGCTACGTCATCGGCCTGGATTACCAGAACCCCTGGATGAGTCCGTTCGAAGAAATGCAGCGCTGGAAGACCCACCCCAGCATCAAGGCCCACATCGAAGGCGGCAAGCGCCTGGGCTACGGTGCGCGCGCGCTGAACAACGGCACGCCCCAGGCCCTGCCCAAACTGGTGTTCCCGGGTGGCGCCATGGTCGGCTGCAACGCAGGCTTCCTGAACGCGGCGCGCATCAAGGGCAGCCACGCAGCGATCAAGAGCGGCATGTTGTGCGCCGAGGCCGCGTTCGAGGCCGTGGCTGCTGGCCGCCAGTCCGACGAGCTGAGCGCTTTTGAAACCGGCTTCAAGGCCAGCTGGCTGCACGAAGAACTCTGGACCTACCGCAACTTCAAGAACTGGTTCAAGAAAAGCCCGCTGATGGGCAAGCTCATGACCGGGGTGGAACACTGGTTCCTGCCCAAGGTGGGTGTGAGCACACCGCCCTGGACGCTGCACAACACGGTCAAGGACCACACCAAGCTCAAGTTGGCTGCCGAGAGCCGCAAGATCGACTACCCGAAACCGGATGGCGTGATCACCTTCGACCGGCTCTCCAGCGTGTTCGTCAGCAACACCAACCACGAGGAACAGCAACCGGCACACCTCACCCTCAAAAACACCAGTGTGCCGGTGCAGATCAACCTGGCGAAATACGCCGGGCCTGAAAGCCGTTACTGCCCTGCCGGGGTGTATGAATTCGTCGAGAAAGACGGTCAGGACCAACTGGTGATCAACGCGCAGAACTGCGTGCACTGCAAGACCTG
>DAIOEI010000493.1:0-2105 GCA_036746335.1 Hydrogenophaga sp.
GGGCCACCGAAAAGCTCGAAGCCGCCGGGTTCGGGGTGGTGGGCGAGATCGCGCCTGGAGATCCACAAACGGTAATCGCCCGGGCGATCCAGTCCAAGGGCATTGACCTGCTGGTGATGGGCGCCTACACCCATTCACCGCTGCGCAGCCTGTTCATGGGCAGCAAAACCAGCGAGCTGCTGCGCGCTTCGCGCATTCCCACGCTCTTGCTGCGCTGAGCGTTTTTGCCTTTCTACAGAGCTTCCCGCGCGGGTGTTCAGTCTTGCGGGCGCATGGACACGATCATGGGGGAGGGCACGCGGCCATCCACGTCGCGGGGCAGCGCCACCGTGCGGTCGATCGCGTCCAGCGCGGCCTTGTCCCAGGCGGGGTTGCCACTGCTGCGCACCAGACGGCGGCCGGTGATGGTGCCGTCAGGCAAGGCGCGCACCTCGATCTCGGCGCTGGGGTTGCCGGCCACCGGGTCGGTGAACAGCACGTTCGGGCGGATGCGCGCCGCCACCCGGGCACCATAGCCCGCTGAAGGGCCGCTGGACTGCTGCGCGGTACCCGTGGCTCGGGGGCCGCCGGTGGCTCCGGCCTGGCCCATGATGCGGCGCATCTGCTCATCTCGGGCCTGCTGGGTCAGCTCGGCATCACGGCGCTCCTGCGCATCCTTGCGGGCTTGTTCCTGCTTTTGTCTCTGCTCGGCCAGGCGCTTGTCTTCGGCTGCCTTTTTGTCGCGTTCGGCCTTGGCTTTGTCAGCTTTGGCCTTGTCAGCCTGGGCTTTGGCTAGCCGGGCTTTTTCGGCCTGCTCGCGCGCCCGCCGGTCTGCTTCTTCCTGCTGCTTTTTGGCTTGCGAGGTGGTGATGTCGGGTGCCTTCTTTGCGGGCGGTGGCGGCGGGGTTTCCCGGGCCACTGGTTCCGGGGGCGGTTCGGGTCGGGGTTCCGGTTTGGGCGCGGGTCTCGGGGGGGGTGGAGGCGGCTCCACCGCACGCGGCGCCGCCTGTTGCGGCAAGCGCGACCAGAGCTCGGCTTCCACTGCGACCGGGGTGGGGTCGTGTTGCCAGTGCACACCCCAGGTCAGGGCTGCCATCAGCAAGGCATGCGCCACCAGAGCCAGGACCAAAGGTCCCGACCAGTGCCCAGAGGAGGGCGGCTTGAGGCTGATCGCGTCTGCGGTGGCTTGCATCTGGGGTTTCAGCGGGTGGTTTGAACCGACAGGCCCACGCGCTCCACGCCCGCGCGCTGCAGCGTGTCCATCACCTTGACCACGGTTTCGTACTTGATGCTCTTGTCGGCGCTGATCACCACCGGAACGCGGCTGGCTGGCTCACCGTCCTGCGCGGCGTTCTGCAACTGACCCACGGTGCGCGCCAACTGGTCCAGCGCCACGGTGGCGCTGTCTTTGCTGGAGGTGCCTTCGCGCACCTGGATGTTCTCGTCTTTGTCAATGATGACCTGCACAAAGGTCTTGGGCTGGGTGTTGGCCTGGCCGACGCTGGGCAGATCGATCTGGCTGGGCGAGATCAGCGGCGCGGTGACCATGAAGATGATCAGCAGCACCAGCATGACATCGATGAACGGGACCATGTTGATCTCGTTCTTGGTGCGGCGCGGGCGGCGGGTGGCGCTCATGCTCAGTGCCCGGAAGCCGACTGGTTGCCCAGATTGCGCTGCAGGATGTTGGAGAACTCTTCCATGAAGGTCTCCATGCGGTTGGCCACACGATCGATATCGTGGGTGAAACGGTTGTAGGCCACCACCGCCGGAATTGCGGCGAAGAGGCCAATGGCGGTCGCCACCAGCGCCTCGGCAATGCCGGGCGCCACCGTGGCGAGCGTCACCTGCGCCAGCGAGGCCAGACCGGTGAAGGCGTGCATGATGCCCCAGACGGTGCCGAACAGGCCGATGTACGGCGCCACCGAACCCACGGTGCCCAGGAAGGACAGATTGGACTCCAGCACATCCAACTCGCGCTGAAAGCTCGCCCGCATGGCACGGCGTGCGCCGTCGAGCAGTGTGCCGGTATCGGTGATGCGGCGCTCGCGCAGTTTCTGGTACTCGCGCATGCCGCTGGCAAAGATGCGCTCCATCGGGCCACCGTGGCGCGCGCTCTGGGCAGC
>DAIOEI010000494.1:0-2102 GCA_036746335.1 Hydrogenophaga sp.
GGGTGCTTGACCAGGCAGTTCTCGATCTCGCTCGGCCCGATGCGGTAGCCGGCGGACTTGAACACGTCGTCGCTGCGACCCTGGTACCAGAGGTAGCCATCGGCATCGCGGATGGCCAGGTCGCCGGTGCGGCACCAACTGCTCCATTCGATCCCTTGGGCATCGGTGCCGACGCCCTTCCCCCGAGGGGAGCGCGCACCCTTGGGGCGGCCCGGCGGGTGCGCCGACATATCCCCGGTGAACTTCGCGCGGGTGGCGGCTTCGTTTTTCCAGTAGCCCAGAAAAAAGATGGGATCGGGATCGCCATGCACGTCCAGCCGGTGCACCGCCACATCACCGGGCACACCCACCGGGCACTCGTACCCCTCGTCGTCGATCACGGCCACGCGGTGTCCGGGATAGCCTTTGCCCATGCTGCCCGGCCTCGCGGGGTAGAGCCTTGAGCAGTTGCCCACGATGTAGTTGATCTCGGTCTGGCCGAACATCTCGTTGACCGTCACGCCGAGTTCGTCGCGGCAGTAGGCAAACACCGCGTCGCCCACGGCCTCGCCCGCGCTCATGATGGCCTGAAGTTGCAGGCGAAACTGCGCTCTCGGTTGGGGGTAGGCCTTCATCATGGCCTTGAGCGCGGTGGGGAACAAAAAGGTGTGGGTCACGCCGTGGCGCTGCATCAGCTCGAAGGCGGCCTGCGGCGTGAAGCGACCGCTGAAACCGACGATGGGGCGGCCAAAATACAGCGTGGGCAGCAATGCGTCCATCAGGCCACCGGTCCAGGCCCAGTCGGCTGGAGACCAGAACACGGCCTCGCTCTGGACGGCCGCATCCCAGGGATCAAAGCCAAACCAGTTCTGGCTGCAGACAAAACCGGTGAGATTGCCGATCAGCGCTCGGTGCGGAATCAGGGCGCCTTTGGGGTTGCCGGTGGTGCCGCTGGTGTAAATCAGCACCGCCGCCTCGTCGGCCAGGGTGTTCACAGGTTCAAAGCTCGGCGGCTGCCGCGCCAGCAAGGCAGACCAGTCCAACACCTCTGCCGCCGGGGCATGAACCGCAATCAACTCGCGCAAGCCTGGGCACTGAGCCCTCACCGTCTGCAACGCGGGCAAGGTGCTCGCATCGCCGATGGCCACCACCGCCTCGCTGTCGTTCAGGCGGAAGGCCAGCGCCTCGGGCCCGAACAGTTGCGACAGTGGCATGCCCACCGCCCCCATCTGCAACACGGCCATGTAGGCGACGGCGGTCTCGAAGCGCTGCGGCAACACGATGCCCACGCGGTCGCCGCGCTGGACACCGAGCGCGGTCAGCGCGCACGACAGGCGGTTGGCCTGGTCTTGCAGTTCGGCATAACTGTGGGCCTGGTCCGGGTGGTCGGGCCCGCAGGCGATGACGGCGGTGTGCGCCGCGGTGGCTGGATCGGCCGCCCAGCGTCGCGAGCAGACCTCGGCCATGTTGAACTGAGCCGGCACACGCCAGCCAAACCGCTGGTGCAACTCGGCGTAGCCGTCGGACGGTTCGCCGTGTGCGGCGGTGGTGCGGGAGGTGTCGCGGCTTTGACGCTGGCGCATCGTCTGTCTCCGTCGGGTTTCTTATGATGGATCGAATGTACCAAGCCCTGAAAGCCTCCCGCAGCACCTTTGTGCCCTTGCGCAACCTCTCGTATCACGTGCGCCAGTGGGGCGAGCCAGTGGCGGGCACAGCGCCCCTGGTGCTGGTGCACGGCTGGATGGACGTGGCGGCTTCCTGGCAGTTCATGGTCGATGCGCTGCAAACACCGCGCTGGATCATCGCGCCCGACTGGCGGGGCTATGGGCTGACCCGCGCGGGCGATCCCGCTCCTGACAACTTCTGGTTTCCCGACTACCTCGCCGATCTGGACTTTTTGCTGGACGCCCTGGCGCCCGGTCAGGCGGTGGACCTGGTGGGCCACAGCATGGGCGGCAATGTGGCCATGATGTACGCGGGCGTCCGGCCCGAGCGCATTCGGCGCCTGATCAACCTAGAAGGCTTCGGTTTGCCCGAAACACGGCCCGCCCAGGCGCCCGGCCGCTATGCGCAATGGATGGACGAACTCAAGGCACTGCACCGCGGCGAGATGGCGCTCAAGC
>DAIOEI010000495.1:0-2101 GCA_036746335.1 Hydrogenophaga sp.
GTGCAGGAAATGGCCGACAACCCGATGGACGTGACCGGCGTGCCCACCGGCTTCATCGACCTCGACCGCATGACCTCGGGCCTGCAAGCGGGCGACCTGGTGGTCTTGGCGGCTCGCCCCTCCATGGGCAAGACCGCGTTTGCCATCAACATCGCCGAACACGTGGCGCTCAACGAAGGCCTGCCAGTGGCCGTGTTCTCCATGGAAATGGGCGCCTCGCAACTCGCGGTGCGTATCGTCGGCTCCATCGGCCGCATCAACCAGGGCCACCTGCGCACCGGCAAGCTGACCGACGACGAGTGGCCGCGCCTGACCGAGGCGATTGAAAAGCTGCGCACCGTGTCGCTGCACATCGACGAAACACCCGGTCTCACGCCCAGCGAGCTGCGCGCCAACGCCCGTCGCCTCTCACGCCAGTGCGGCAAACTGGGTCTGATTGTGGTGGACTATCTGCAGCTCATGAGTGGCTCCAGCAGCGACGGCGGCGACAACCGCGCTACCGAGCTGGGCGAAATCTCGCGGGGACTGAAGATGCTGGCCAAAGAGTTGCAATGCCCGGTCATCGCGCTCTCGCAGCTCAACCGCTCGGTCGAAACCCGAACCGACAAACGCCCCATGATGAGCGACCTGCGCGAATCCGGCGCCATCGAGCAGGACGCTGACATCATCATGTTCATCTACCGCGACGAGTACTACACCAAAGACGCCTGCAAGGAGCCGGGCGTCGCGGAAATCATCATCGGCAAACAGCGAAACGGCCCCACCGGTGTGGTCAAGCTCACTTTCCTGAACACGCTCACGCGGTTTGAAAGCATGGCGGGCGGCGGGGATTTCTGAGGCCGGAGCGGCTCAGGTGGGTGTCGGTTTTTTCCAAGACGACGGCCGTCTAGGGGCCTAGAGTGGTGCTTTTTGCAGGCAATCACCATGAAACTGGGTTACACCATCCTGTATGTGGATGACGTTCACCAAACGGTGGATTTTTACCAGCGGGCGTTTGGGCTGAATGCGAAGTTTGTTCACGAGGCGGGCGACTATGGCGAGATGGACACGGGTGCCACCACCTTGGCGTTTTGCTCCCGCGCACTGCTGCGCGGGTTGGGCAAGACACCCGGGCGCCCTGACAGCACAGCGCCGTGTTTCGAGATTGCCTTTGTGACGCCCGATGTGGCGGGCGCCTTCGAGCGCGCGCTGGGAGCCGGTTGCAGTCCCCTGCAAGTGCCTGAAGTCATGGCCTGGGGGCAAACGGTGGCCTATGTGGCAGATGCCAACGGCTTTGCAGTCGAGCTGTGCTCGCCCATGGGCGGAGGACAGGCGTAACGTGGTTGCTTCAAAACGCGCTGCACCGCCCGGCGAACGGGTGGCCTGCTGGCTGGACGACCTTCGCCTGGTCAACGCCGAACGCCTCGCGCTGGTGTTGGCGCTGCGTCAGGCTGTACACGACCTGGGTTCCAAGACAACCGAAGAGGTGAAATATGGGGGTCTGTTGTTTTCGGCGGACCAGCCGTTTTGCGGCGTCTTCTCTTACACGGCCCACGTCTCGCTGGAGTTCAGCCAAGGCGCCGCAATGGCCGATCCCGATGGGGTGTTGGAAGGCGCAGGCAAAGGGCGGCGCCACATTAAGTTTTGGACCCTTCAAGACCTGCAACGCTGCGACCTCGCCGCTTACCTGACGCAGGCGAAACGGTTCAGCGAGTGCTGATCCAGGCCGGACCCGCAGCGTCGCAGTGGGCATTTATGCATACCCGGTTTCGTTCAGCAGTTGCTGGACATCAACACATTGCCGAGCCTGCGCCGGGCTCAGGTACATCCAGCGCTGAAACTCCAGGTTCATGTGGGCCTGATCCGCAAAGCCGTGGTCGGCGGCGATATGGACCAGTGGGCTTTCGCTGGCCAGAGCGCGCGCCGCGCGGCGCCAGCGGGCCAGGCGTTTCCAGTACAGCGGCGGTCGGCCTGTAGCGGTGCTGATCAGGCGCTGCAGGCTGCGTTCGCCCACGCCAAGTTGCCTCTGCGCCCAGCGCAGGTCGGGCCCATCGGCCAGTGCCTGCAGGGCTTCGCTGACCCGTTCGTCCAGCGTGACCGCCGCGTCGATCCGCTCCAGTGC
>DAIOEI010000496.1:0-2097 GCA_036746335.1 Hydrogenophaga sp.
CCCTCTTCGGTGATCTTGCGCATCGCGCCCAGGCTCCAGACCTGGAAGCCGCCCGAATCGGTGAGGATGGGTTTGTGCCACTGCTCGAAGGCGTGCAGGCCGCCGAAGCTGGCCATGACGTCGCGGCCGGGCCGCATCCAGAGGTGGAAGGTGTTGCCCAGAATGATCTGGGCGCCCATGTCGTGCAGGCTGGCGGGCATGACGCCCTTGACCGTCCCGTAGGTGCCCACGGGCATGAAGATGGGGGTTTCAACCACGCCGTGGTTGAGGGTGAGGCGGCCACGGCGCGCGTGGCCTTCGGTCTTGAGAACGTCAAACTGGAGCATGTCGCCGATTGTCGCCGAGCGCCTGCCTGCTCGGCGCTGTCAACGCAGCGGGGTTTGGGCGTCCGGCGCCGCCGCAGCCAGCGGCCGATCGGGCTGGGACACATGGCGGTCGGAGTGGTGCCAGCCCCAAGCGAACAAAAGCGCCAGCGCCAGGGAGATGAAAAGGGCCAGGCCCAGTCGCACCAACATTTCGATCACGGAGATTCCTGCCAAGGGTTTTCAATGGAGCGCGATTCTGACACCTGCGGTGCCAGGCTGCTTTGGCAAGATGCACCCAAAGGAACTCAAACTACAAGAAATTCGTGATTTATAAGTACTTTTGTGGTGGGCTTGTTGCGCTTGGATGCATATTTTGCGCCAGCCCTACACCGGGGTTGCGCTGTTGTCGAGCGCAGGTTGACCGGCGGATGTGGCAAAACAGCGCGCCACCGCCATGCGCAGCCACTGGTGCCCGGGGTCACGGTGCAGATGGCCATGCCAGAGTTGGGCGATGGTGCTGTGGGGCAGGCGCAGCGTCAGCGGGCGGGCTACCAACCCGTGGGGCCCAGCCAGCCGCTCGGCCAGCCGCTGAGGCACGGTCGCCAGCAGATCGGTGCTGCCAAGCACCTGCCCGAGCGCCACATAGTGTGGCACGGTCAGCTTCACCTGCCGTACGACGCCCAAGCTTTGTAAAGCCTCGTCCACCCGACCGTGGCCGGTTCCGGCCGAGACGACACGCACATGGGCAGCCTGGCGGTACTGTGCGGTACTCAGGGGGCTGCTGGCCGAGGCCAGCGGATGGTCGGCACGCATGAGCGCCACATAGCGCTGGCGGAACAGCGCCTGCTGGAAAAAGCCGGCCTGCAGTTGTGGCAGCGAACCCAGGGCCAGGTCCACCCGGCCGGCCGCCATGTCTTCGCGCAGCGAGGCGTCGGCCACCGGCACGCAGCGCAAAGTCACGCCCGGTGCCTCGCGCGCCAGCGTTTTCATGAGCACCGGCAGGAAGTAGATCTCGCCCACGTCGGTCATGGCCAGCGTGAAGCAGCGCTCGCTGCGCGCCGGGTCGAAGCTGGCGCGCACGTTCAGCGCGCCCTGCAGCGTCTGCAGAGCCTGCGCCACCGGCTGGGCCAGTTGCAGCGCGTAGGGCGTGGGCGCCATGCCGGCGGGCGTGCGCAGAAACAGCTCGTCGTCCAGCACGGCCCGCAGCCGCCGCAGCGCGTTGCTCACCGCCGGCTGGCTCAGGCCCAGCGACTCGGCCACGCGAGAGACCCGGCCTTCTTGCAACAGGCGGTCGAACACCACCAGCAAGTTGAGATCGATGTCGGTGAGCTTCATGGCCGATAAATATTCACATTGTGAATACAGCGTATCACGCCGATTCCCTTGCCAGATGCATGGGGCGTCGCGATCATTCGGCCTACAAGAACATCCGGAGACAAGCCATGTCCGATTCCCCCGACGCCCTGCACTGGGAAGGTGGCGGCACCAGCCGCATCCCTTTCGCCGTCTACACCGACGAGCAACGCCACCAGCGCGAGCTGGATCGTTTCTTTTACAAAGGTCACTGGTGCTATGTCGGCCTCGAAGCCGAGATACCGAACGCCGGCGACTTCAAACGCACCGTGGTCGGCGAACGCTCGGTCATCATGACCCGCGCCGCCGACGGCCAGATCCATGTGGTGGAGAACGTCTGCGCGCACCGCGGCATGCGCTTCTGCCGCAAGCGCCACGGCAACCAGACCGAGTTCGTCTGCCCGTATCACCAGTGGAGCTACGCCCCCAACGGCGACCT
>DAIOEI010000497.1:0-2090 GCA_036746335.1 Hydrogenophaga sp.
CGCAGGGGTGGGTCAAATTTCTTCCACCCGCCGGGCCGGGTAGCTGTCCCAGCTCTGGCAACCCGGGCATTGCCAGAAGTGCTGTCGGGTCTCAAAGCCGCAGGCGGCGCAGCGGTAGCGCTTGAGCGGGTTGCTGGCGTGTGCCAGCGCGTTGTGCACACTTTTCTGTGCTTCGGGATCGGAGAGAGTTTCACCCGCCAGCCATTGGGTGGCCATGACCAGCGAGGGCTCGCGCTGCAGGTGTTGCAGGTAGCGTGCGCGTGCTACTGCGGGGTCGGCACTGAGCTTGACCAGCGCTTCGGTTACATCCAGCGAGGGTGCGTGGGCATGGGCAGCTTCCAGCAGTGGGCCGATGGTGGTGGCCTGACCGGTTTGAAGGGCCAGTTCTGCCATGGCAGGCGCTGCCAGCGGCAGGCCTTGCGGTGCCTGCTGGGCGAGTTGATGCAGGTCGGCAAGGGCACCCTTGGGGTCCCCTTGCTGGGCGCGCAAGGCCGAACGGGCCAGCCAGGGGCGGGGCAGTTGGGGCGCATGCTCGATGGCCTGTCCCAGCAGGTGCAAGGCGCGAGTGGTGTCGCCCTGCTTCTGCGCCAATTCCGCTTCTTCGCATTG
This sequence comes from Hydrogenophaga sp., assembly GCA_036746335.1. Taxonomy (GTDB): domain Bacteria; phylum Pseudomonadota; class Gammaproteobacteria; order Burkholderiales; family Burkholderiaceae_C; genus Hydrogenophaga. The sequence goes on from DAIOEI010000497.1 coordinate 610, forward strand.
GTAGTGGGCCAGTCGAGGAGCAAAGCTGCCCTCCTGCGCCGCCTCCAGGCGCTTGGCGATACCCTGCGCTTGAGGCCAGTCGCGCGAGCGCTCATAGATGGCCAGCAAGGCCAGCAGGGCTTCACCTTCGAAGGCGGAGCCATCCAGTTTGTGAAGAGCCGCTTCGGCCCGGTCCAAGAGGCCCGCCTTGAGGAAGTCCAGCGCCAGCGCATGTTGGGCTCGGTCGCGGTCTTTGCGTGGAATGTCGGCTCGGGACAGCAGGTGCTCGTGCACCCGGACAGCGCGGTCGTAGTCGCCGCGGCGGCGAAACAGGTTACCCAGCGCAAAGTGCAGTTCGGCGGTGTCGGGGTCCCCCTGCACGGCCTCGATGAAAGCGTCGATGGCCTGGTCCTGTTGCTCGTTGAGCAGGTGGTTCAGGCCGCGGAAATAGGCTTTGGGCGTCTGGCGGCTCTCCATGCGCCATTGGCGCAGGTCCAGACGGGAGGCGAACCAGCCCAGGGCAAAAGCGATCGGCAGCCCCCAAAGCAGCCAGGTGAGATCCAGGTCCATTCGCGGGTGGCTTAAAGAGGTGTGTCAGGCGGCCGTGGACTGGCCGGCGGCAAAGGCGCCAGGCCCGAATCGGGCGTTTTGTGCGGAGATTGACGTCGTGCCTTGAGCCACAAAGGTGTCATGACCATCACACCCAGGAAGACCCCCAGCAGCAAGGCCATGAACAAGAGCAAGACCAGCGGCGTGTGCCACTGCGCGCCAAAAAACAGGTGCAAAACCACCGGCTCCTGATTGTTCAGCGCGAAGGCGAACAGCACAAAAAAAATGGCTGCATTGAGCAGCCACATCAGGTATTTCACATCGTCCCCTTTTGTGGTGGGTCGATTGTAGCGACGCATGCAGCCGTCACTTTTCAGATTTCTGGAGATCGGGTTCCTGCGAGTTTTTTGCAAGTATTTCGGCCGTGCGGGCATCCACCTGTTCGCGCAGTGCCTTGCCGGGCTTGAAGTGCGGCACCCGCTTTTCGGGAATCATGACACTCTCTCCCGAGCGGGGGTTGCGTCCGATGCGGGGTGCTCGCCGGTTCACTGAAAAGCTGCCAAAACCGCGAATCTCGATCCTGTGCCCCTTGACCAGTGCATCACCCATCGCATCCAGGATCGCTTTGACAGCGAACTCGGCGTCGCGCTGGGTCAATTGGCCGAAACGGGCGGCCAGTGCTTCAACGAGGTCGCTGCGGGTCATGGAGGTCGGGGACTTTGGAATGTAGGGTCAAGCGCCAGGCGGATGGAGGTACAGGGAGCTTGCCCCGTACCTCTAGTGCCCAGTTCAACGGGAGCCAGCGATCAGTTGTTGTCCAGCTTCGCGCGCAGCAGGGCGCCCAGGCTGGTGGTGCCGGCGTTGCCGGTGTTCTGGTTCAGGCTGGCCATGGCTTCGTTCTGGTCGGCCATGTCCTTGGCCTTGATCGACAGCTGGATGTTGCGGGTCTTGCG
>DAIOEI010000498.1:0-2085 GCA_036746335.1 Hydrogenophaga sp.
CGTCGGTCTGGATCTTCGCGCCCAGTCGCACCAGCTCGTTGACGTGCATGAAGCGATTCTCAAAAATGGTTTCCGTGACCTTGCTGTTGCCCATGGCGATGCAGTTCAGCGCCATGAACTGGGCCTGCATGTCGGTCGGGAAGCCCGGATATTCGGTGGTGCGAAAGCTCTGCGCTTTCATGCGACCCGAGGCGCTCACGCGGATGAAACCGTCGCCGGCCTCGATCTGCGCCCCAGCGTCCCGCAGCTTGTCGATCACAGCATCCAGGTGCTCGGCGCGGGCATGGCGCAGGATCACGTCACCCCCTGTCGCCGCGACCGCGCACAGAAAGGTACCTGCCTCGATGCGGTCGGCCACCACCTGGTGGGTGCTGCCGTGCAGACGCTCCACGCCCTGGATACGGATCTTGCTGGTGCCGTGACCCTCAATCTTTGCACCCATGCCGATCAGCATCTCGGCCAGATCGGGAATCTCGGGTTCCTGCGCGGCGTTCTCCAGCACGGTTTCGCCTTCCGCCAAAGCGGCTGCCATGAGGAAGTTTTCGGTACCGGTCACGGTGACCATGTCGGTGGTGATGCGCGCGCCCTGCAGCCGCTTGCGGCCCTGGGGCAGGCTGGCAATCATGTAACCGTGCTCAACGCTGATTTCGGCCCCCATGGCCTGCATGCCCTTGATGTGCTGGTCCACCGGGCGCGAGCCGATGGCGCAGCCGCCGGGCAACGACACCTTGGCGCGACCAAAGCGCGCCAGCAGCGGGCCCAGGACCAGCACCGAGGCACGCATGGTCTTGACCAGCTCGTAGGGCGCCTCAGGGTTGAGGGAATCGGGCGCTTCAAAGCTCATGCCGCCGCGCTCGCCATGGGTCTCTGTCTTCACACCCATGTTGTCGAGCAAAAGGCGCATGGTGGCCACATCCCGCAGGCGTGGCACGTTGGTGAGGTGCACCGGATCGCTGGTCAGCAGGGTGGCGCACAACTCGGGCAGGGCGGCGTTCTTGGCGCCGGAGATGATCACTTCGCCCTTGAGCGGTCGGCCGCCAGTGATGCGCAGTTTGTCCATGTTGCTGTCTCGGTCAGTTCTGTTTGGTCCACTCGGCGGGAGTGAAGGTTTTCATTGAAAGCGCGTGCACTTCGTCGGTCTTGATGCGCTCGCCCAGCGTTGCGTAGACGCGCTGATGACGTGCGATCAGGCGTTTGCCTTCGAACTCGGGTGAGACGATCACGGCCGCCCAGTGACGTCCGTCACCGGTGACTTCGAGGTGCTCGCAGCTCAGGCCTGCGGCGATGATGGTTTGCAGTTGGTCAGCGGTCATGACAATCCAAAGGATGTGGGGCTCAGTGCCGGATTTTGTAGCCGATGCGCAAGAGGTGGAGGGCCAGTGCGCTCACCGCCACCATGGCGGCACCCACCAGCCCCAGGCTGATCCAGGGCGATACGTCGCTGACACCGAAGAATCCGTAGCGAAACCCGTCGATCATGTAGAAAAACGGGTTGAGATGACTCACACGCTGCCAGACATCGGGCAGGGAGTGAATGGAGTAGAACACGCCCGAGAGGAACGTCATGGGCACGATGACGAAGTTCTGGAAAGCCGCCATCTGGTCGAACTTATCGGCCCACAGCCCGGCAATCACACCCATTGCGCCCAGCAAGGCCGCGCCCATGATGCCAAACACCAGAATCCACAGCGGCGCGACCAAGGTCGGTTGCGCAAACCACCAGGTAACCAGCATCACACCCGCGCCCACCGCCAGGCCCCGCACCACCGAAGAACCGACATAGGCCACAAACCAGGCGCGGTGCGACAGCGGTGTCAGCAACAGGAACACCAGGTTGCCCATGACCTTGCTCTGGATCAGCGAGCTGCTGCTGTTGGCGAACGCGTTTTGCAACACGCTCATCATCACCAGGCCCGGCAACAGGAAGGCGGTGTAACTCACCGAGTCGTACACCTGCACGCGGCCCTCCAGCACATGACCGAAGATCATCATGTAGAGGATGGCAGTGATCACCGGCGCGGCAACGGTCTGAAAACCCACCTTCCAGAAGCGAAGCACCTCTTTGTAGAACAGCATCTGCCAGCC
>DAIOEI010000499.1:0-2071 GCA_036746335.1 Hydrogenophaga sp.
CAGCAGCAGGTCAACAGCGTGAGCACGCGCCACATCCAGCCCGACGGCCACGGCGCATTCGACTTCGTCTGGACGCACTTCGGCTTCGAGGACGACACGCCCGAGATGACCGAGCGCCGCCTGCGCCAGGCCAACCTGTTCGGCCCGGCCGGTTTTGTCAGCGCCGACGACGGCGAGGTGATCGAATTTTCGCAGCAGGCGTTCGAGAGCAAACCGCAGCACCGCGCGCTGGCCGAGCTGGGTGGGCGCGAGGTGGGCGAAACCGATCACATGGTGACCGAGACGCTGATTCGGGGGATGTACGCCTATTGGCGGAAAGTCATGGAAGCGCCCGAGAGAGATTCGGAGGCACAGCCATGAGCGCGCTCGTCAAAGTCGACTTCTACACCTGGCAGGCGCTGCAGCAGCTCTACAGCGACTACGCGTCAGCGGTGGACAGCGGGCAGTGGGCGCTCTGGCCCGAGTTCTTCACGGAGGATGGCGTGTACAGATTGCAGCCGCGCGAGAACCACGAGCGCGGCTTCCCGCTCTCCACACTCGCCTTCGACAGCCAGGCCATGCTGCGCGACCGCGTCTACGGTATTCAGGAAACGCTGTTCCACGACCCCTACTACCAGCGGCATGTGGTGGGCGCCCCCGTCGTTCGGCACATCGACGAACAAGGCCGCTGGCACTGCGAAGCCAACTACGCGGTGTTCCGCACCAAGCTCGACGGCCCCAGCACCGTGTTCAACGTCGGACGTTATCTGGACATTGTGGTGAACACGCCTGACGGGTTCAAGTTCGCCCAGCGCCTGTGCATCTACGACAGCGAAATGATCCCCAACTCCATCATCTACCCCATCTGACCATGAGCAACTGGACCGACGTGGCCGCCGAGGCCGATTTGTTTGAGGGCGCAGGCATCGCCGTCACGCCGTGTGGGCACGACATCGCGCTGTTCTCGGTGGACGGCCGGGTGTTCGCCACCAACAACCAGTGCACCCACGGCCCCGCCAAACTCTGTGATGGCTATATCGAGGGGCTGGAGATCGAGTGCCCGTTTCACCAGGGGCGCTTCGACCTGCGCACGGGTCAGGCCACGCTGGAGCCCGCCCGCGAGGCGGTGAAGGTCTGGCCGGTGAAGGTGGAGGGCGGCCGTGTGTTCCTGGACCTGGGCGCCTGACCCTCAGGCGGCCGGGGTTCGCGCCAGCAGCATCGAATCCCCGTAGCTGAAGAAGCGGTAGCCCTGCGCCACCGCGTGGCGGTAGAGCGACATGATGGACTCGTAACCCGCGAAGGCGCTGACCAGCATCATCAGCGTGCTTTTGGGCAAGTGGAAGTTGGTGATCAGCAGGTCCACCACGCGGAAGTCGAAACCCGGCGTGATGAAGATGTTGGTGTCGCCTTGCACTTCGCCGCTGCGTGCCCAGCTCTCCAGCGTGCGCACCGTGGTCGTGCCCACGGCCACCACCCGGCCGCCGCGCGCGCGGCAGTCGGCGATGGCCTGCACCGTTGCGGGCGGGATGGCGTATCGCTCGTGGTGCATCACGTGCTCCTCGATGCGCTCGGTCTTCATCGGCGCGAAAGTGCCCGCGCCCACGTGCAGCGTGACGTTCGCGCGCTGCACGCCGCGCGCCTCCAGGGCAGCCAGCACGCCTTCGTCAAAATGCAGTGCGGCCGTGGGCGCGGCCACGGCGCCGGGCACGCGGGCGAACACCGTCTGGTAGCGACGCTCGTCGTCTGCGTCGTCGGCGTGGGTGATATAGGGCGGCAGCGGCACATGGCCGTGGCGCGCCATCAGCTCGTAGGGCGTCTCGCCGGCCGGGCCCGTCAGGCGCAGGCGGAACAGCTGACCGTGTTCGTCTGGCCAGCGACCGAGGAACACGGCATCGAAACCGCCGCCTTTCAGTCCGCCCGCCAGGTGCAGCAGACCACCGGGCTGCGGCTTCTTGCTCACACGGATGTGCGCCACCACCTCCTGGCCGGACCGGTCCAGCGCCTCGTGGGGCAGCAGCACGCGTTCGATCAACACTTCAAACTTGCCGCCGCTGGCCTTCTCGCCAAACAGCCTGGCCTTGACCACTTGCGT
>DAIOEI010000500.1:0-2065 GCA_036746335.1 Hydrogenophaga sp.
TGACGCGGCTTCCCCCCTCTCTATCGCCTGCGGCGGGAGGGGGGACCACACCTGCTGCCGGGCCAAGCCCGTTCCGCGGTGTGTCTGGAGCAGACACGCGCTCCGGACACGCGGCCCACCCCCCTGCGCCGCTGACGCGGCTTCCCCCCTCTCTATCGCCTGCGGCGGGAGGGGGGACCACACCTGCGGCCGGGCAAAGCCCGTTCCGCGGTGTGTCTGGCGCAGACACGCGCTCCGGACACGCGGCCCACCCCTGCGCCGATTCAGGCGACGGGCTGCTCCAGCGTCCTCCCACCCCCGTACCCCACGCCCTCGTGCAGCTCGCCCCCGGCGCTCACCTGCACCGCGCAGTACTTGAACTCCGGGATCTTGCCGAACGGATCGAGCGCCGGGTTGGTCAGCAGGTTGGCCGCGGCCTCGGCGTAGGCAAAGGGGATGAACACCGTGCCCGGCGGCGTGCCGTCGTCGCGCCGGGTGTGCAGCGCCACGCTGCCGCGGCGCGAACGCACCGTCACCACATCACCGGCCTGCAGGCCCAGGCGCTGCAGCTCGGCGCCGTTCAGGCTCACGGTCGGGTGCGGCTCCACCGCGTCCAGCACCTGGCTGCGGCGCGTCATGCTGCCGGTGTGCCAGTGCTCCAGCTGGCGGCCGGTGATGAGCACCATCGGGTAGTCGGCATCGGGCGTTTCGGCCGCCGGTTTGAAGGCCGCTGGGACCAGTTTCACGCGGCCGTCGGCGGTGGCGAAATGTTCGCTGAACACAATGGGCTGGCCCGGGTCGTCTTCGCTCAGGCACGGGTAGGTCACGCTGCCCTCGCGCTCCAGCCGTTCCCAGCTCACTCCGGCGATCACGCCGTGCATGGCCTGGCGCATTTCTTCGTAGACCTGCGCCACGCCGTGGTCCGGGCCGTCGTAGCGCCAGTCCCGACCCATGCATTGCGCCATGGACTGGATGATCCAGAGGTCGGCCCTCGCGTCGCCGGGCAGGTCCAGCGCACGCCGGCCCATCTGCACCATGCGGTCGGTGTTGGTCACCGTGCCGGTCTTCTCGGGCCAGGCGCTGGCGGGCAGCACCACGTCGGCCAGCCAGGCGGTTTCGGTCATGAAGATGTCTTGCACCACCAGGTGCTGCAGGCTGGCCAGCCCGGCGCGCGCGTGGTTCAGGTCGGGGTCGCTCATGGCCGGGTTCTCGCCCATCACATACATGCCGCGGATCTTGCGCGGGTCGTCGTCGGGCGCCATGGCCTTGTGCAGGATCTCGACCACCGTCAGGCCGGGTTCGGTATCCAGCGGTGTGTCCCAGAAGGCCTCGAACCAGGCGCGCACGGCGGAGTCGGCCACGCGCTGGTAGTTGGGGAACATCATGGGGATCAGGCCCGCGTCGCTCGCGCCCTGCACATTGTTCTGCCCGCGCAGCGGGTGCAGGCCGGTGCCGGGGCGGCCAATCTGCCCCGTGAGGCTGGCCAGCGCGATCAGGCAGCGCACGTTGTCGGTGCCGTGGGTGTGCTGGCTCACGCCCATGCCCCAGAGGATCATCGACGCTTTGCTCTTGGCGTAGGCGCGGGCCACCTCGCGCAGGGTCTGCGCGTCAATGCCGCAGATCGCCGCCATGGCCTCGGGCGTGGTGTGTTTCACCTGCTCGCGGATGGCGTCGAAATTGTCCACGCGGCGTGCGATGAAGTCGGCATCGGTCAGGCCTTCTTCAATGATCACGTGCAGCAGGGCGTTGAGCAGGGCCACGTCGGTGTCGGCCTTGAACGGCAGGTGCCGCCAGGCGTGGCGGTGCAGGTCGGTGCGGCGCGGGTCAGCCAGCACGATGCGCGTGCCGCGCGCGGCGGCGTTCTTCATCCAGGTGGCGGCCACCGGGTGGTTGGCGGTGGGGTTGGAGCCGATCACCAGCACAAAGTCGGCGTGTTCGACATCGCCCACCGGGTTGCTGACAGCGCCCGAGCCCACCCCTTCGAGCAGCGCGGCCACGCTGGAGGCGTGGCACAGCCGGGTGCAGTGGTCGACGTTGTGGCTGCCGAAACCGGTGCGCACCAGCTTCTGGAACAGGTAGGCCTCTT
>DAIOEI010000501.1:0-2055 GCA_036746335.1 Hydrogenophaga sp.
GTGGTGTCCCGTTACCAGCCGGTGGTCTCGGTGTGTGAAATCGTGTTTGTGAACGTCAATCCACAGGCAACACTGCTGCTGGGGCAGGCGCGGGGTGCGTGCCTGACGGCGCTGGTGGCGAATGGCTTGCCGGTGGCGGAATACACCGCCTTGCAGCTCAAAAAGGCGGTGGTGGGGTATGGGCGCGCCACCAAGCCCCAGATGCAGGAAATGGTCAAACGCTTGCTGCTATTGCCTGGCCTGCCGGGCAAAGACGCCGCCGACGCATTGGGCCTGTGCATCACGCATGCGCAGGTGGCGCGTACCACCGCAGCGATCAACAAGGTGAGCCCTTTGCAGGCGCGTACCCACGCTGCTTACAAGGGCGGGCGAAGCTATTGACGCCCGATGCGCAGGCCGGTTGCGCTGCGTGCCTTGTGGCGCACGCCGCAGGCGGCTAGGGGAAGCCTTACAAGACGCGTTCGAGGATCAGCACACCAAAAAATCCCAATGCCGCGATCACTGTCCACTTAAGGATCTTGATCCCCCAGGTCCGGTAGCTCTGCTGCCCCGTGCCGACGTAAAAGGCAAAACACACACCTGCCGCGAGCAACAGAAAGAAAATGGTGAAGCGGAACAGCAACATCTGCGCGCCAGGCTTTGAGCGGGGTCAGGTCTTCAACAGCGTCACCAGGCGGGCGCCAATTGGGCAAATCCCTGCGGCGCCTCGCGTTCGCGCTCGAAACTGACCAGTTCGTAGGCGTCGGGGCGCGCCAGCAAGGCGCGCAACAGCTGGTTGTTCATGGCATGCCCGGAGCGAAAGGCGCTGTAGGCGGCGAGCAAGGGTTTCCCGATGATGTAGAGGTCGCCGATGGCGTCCAGGATTTTGTGTTTGACGAACTCGTCCTGGTACCGTAGCCCATCGGCGTTGAGCACTTTCACATCGTCCATCACGATGGCGTTGTCCAGGCCACCGCCCAGCGCCAGCCCGTGGGAGCGCATCATCTCTACATCGCGGGTGAAGCCAAAGGTTCGCGCCCGGGCGATCTCCCTGGCGTAGCGCCCGCTGCCCATGTCGAACTCGACCCGCTGCCCGCTGGAGTTGACCGCAGGGTGGTTGAACTCGATTTCAAAACTGAGGGTGTAACCGTGAAACGGGTCCAGCCTTGCCCATTTGAGGTTGCTCCCCTCGCCCTCCCGCACCTCGACCGGCTTTGTGACCCGGATGAAGCGTTTAGGTGCTTTTTGCATGACGATGCCTGCACTCTGCAGCAGGTAGACGAATGAAGCCGAAGAACCGTCGAGAATGGGCACTTCTTCGGCGGTGATGTCGACGTAGAGGTTGTCCAGCCCAAGCCCTGCAGCGGCGCTCATGAGGTGCTCGATGGTGTGCACCTTGGCTCCCCCCCTGGAGATGGTGGACGCCAACCGGGTGTCGGTCACCGACTCTGCTGTGACTGGGATTTCCACCGGCTCGGGCAAATCCACCCGCCGGAACACGATACCGGTGTCGGGCGCCGCCGGCCGCAGTGTCAGTTCCACACGCTGACCGCTGTGCAGTCCGACGCCGACCGCCTTGGTGAGGGATTTGAGGGTTCTTTGAGCGAGCATCCGGTAATTTTAGTTTTGCGGGCAAAAACGCGCTGACCAGAAAAGCTATCCCGGCGATTACAAATCAACCCCGCCAGAGGTGCCCCCCATCGAGAACACCGCGGAACCGGCTTTGCCGGGCCGCAGGTGTTGCCCCCTGGGGGGTGACGCCGCAGGCGGCGCGGGGGGGTACCTTCAATCCGCCTGCTTGCGCAGGAAGGCTGGAATCTCGAAATCGTCCATGCCACCCGATGCCAGCGCATCGACCTTGGCGGCTGCCTGGGTGCGGTTGGTGCGCCAGACACTGGGCACAGACATCGACTGGTAGTCGGGCTGGGTGGTGTCCAGGCCGTTGCCTGTGCCCTGCCCCGCTGGCATGCTGTAAGCCATGTTGTCGGTGCCGGTGCGCAGGACCTGCAGCGGGGGTGCGCTGCGGCGGGCACCGGCCCGGCTCAGGCCCGTGGCCACCACGGTCACGCGCATCTC
>DAIOEI010000502.1:0-2050 GCA_036746335.1 Hydrogenophaga sp.
AAGGTGCGCTTGAGGGATGTTTTAGCTTCCGTCATGGGTTCGCTCCTTATTTGGCCGCAGCAGCGCGCTGCTTCTCGGCCAGAATCGTCTTGGCACGGGCGATGGCGCGACGGGTGTCGCCCAGCGTGGCGTTGTTGTTGAGTTGTTGCGTGGCTTTCTGCATGCGCAGGCCGAAATGGGCCTTTTGCAGAGATTTCACTTCGGCTTCGAGGCCGGCCACATCCTTTTGGCGCAATTCAGCAGTTTTCATCTATGTTCTCCTGAATCACTGACCCAACATGCGCGTCACGAACGTGGTGCGCAAAGGAAGTTTGGCGGCGGCCAGCGTAAAGGCTTCGCGAGCCAACTGCTCGGGCACACCCACGATTTCGTAGAGCACCTTGCCGGGCTGGATTTCAGCCACGTAGTATTCCACCGAGCCTTTGCCGTTGCCCATACGGACTTCAGCAGGCTTGTTGGAGATGGGCTTGTCCGGGAACACGCGGATCCAGATGCGGCCGCCACGCTTGACGTGACGGGAGATCGCACGGCGTGCGGCCTCGATCTGGCGAGCCGTCAGGCGGCCGCGGTCGGTAGACTTGAGACCGAAGTCGCCAAAAGCCACTGTGGCACCGCTGGTAGCGACACCGGTATTGCGGCCTTTTTGCTCTTTGCGGTATTTACGGCGAGCGGGTTGCAGCATGTTTATTCTCCTTTGCCGTCCGCAGGTGCCCCTGCGGGTGCGTCTTTACGAACGCGCTTAACGGCCGGTCTTTCGGCGGGTTTGTCGGTGGCTTCGGCAGGCTTGTCGGCACCATCGGCAGGAGCAGCGTTACCACCGCGGCGCACAGCCGCACGGGCGGCAGGACCTGCAGGGCCGGCCGGGCGCTCGCGACGAGGGCCCCGCGGGCGGCGCTCTTCTTCTGGACGGGGTGTTTCCACCGCCGGCAGATCGTTGCGGCCCAGGGTGTCGCCTTTGTAGACCCAGACTTTGACGCCAATCACACCATAGGTGGTTTTGGCTTCTGAGGTGCCGTAGTCGATGTCGGCGCGCAGGGTATGCAATGGCACACGGCCTTCGCGGTACCACTCGCAGCGGGCGATCTCAATGCCGTTCAGGCGACCCGAGGACATGATCTTGATGCCCTGAGCACCCAGGCGCATGGCGTTCTGCATCGCGCGCTTCATGGCACGGCGGAACATGATGCGCTTTTCGAGCTGCTGGGTGATGGAGTCGGCGATCAGCTTGGCATCGATTTCTGGCTTGCGCACTTCTTCGATGTTCACGGCCACCGGAACACCCAGCTTGGCGGCCAGATCCTTCTTCAGCTTCTCGATGTCCTCGCCCTTCTTGCCGATCACCACGCCCGGACGTGCCGAGTAGATGGTGATGCGGGCGTTCTTGGCGGGGCGCTCGATCACCACGCGGGAAACCGCAGCATTCTTGAGCTTGGCCTTGAGGTACTCGCGCACCTTGATGTCTTCGGCCAGCATGCCAGCGAAGTCGCGGTTGCTGGCATACCAGCGGCTGGACCAGTTGCGCGAAACGGCGAGGCGGAACCCGGTGGGGTTGATTTTTTGTCCCATATTCCTGTGACCTCTTCAGTTGCCAACCGTCACATAGATGTGACAGGTGGGTTTGCTGATACGGTTGCCACGGCCCTTGGCGCGGGCGGTGAAGCGCTTGAGCGTGGTGCCCTGCTCGACGTAGATGGTCTTGACCTTCAATTCGTCGATGTCGGCGCCGTCGTTGTGTTCTGCGTTCGCAATGGCGGACTCCAGAGCCTTTTTGACGATGCCAGCGGCCTTTTTCTGCGTGAAGGCCAGGATATTGAGTGCCTGGTCGACCTTCTTGCCGCGAATCAGGTCGGCCACGAGACGGCCCTTGTCCACCGAGAGGCGCACGCCTCGGACGACACAGCGGGTTTCAGTAGTCATGGAGGGTCCTTACTTCTTGGCTTTTTTGTCGCCCGGATGACCCTTGAAGGTGCGGGTCAGGGAAAATTCGCCGAGCTTGTGTCCGACCATTTGGTCGGTGATATACACAGGCACGTGCTGCTTGCCGTTGTGC
>DAIOEI010000503.1:0-2050 GCA_036746335.1 Hydrogenophaga sp.
CGAGGCGCGCACCTTCGGCATGGCCAACCTGTTCAAGCAGGTCGGCATCTACAGCAGCGTGGGCCAGCGTTACGCGCCGGAAGACATCGGTTCGGTGCTCAGCTACCGCGAGGCGCAGGACGGGCAGATTCTGGAAGAAGGCATCAGCGAGGCCGGTGCGCTGGCGAGCTGGACGGCGGCAGCCACCAGTTACAGCGTGCACGGCCTGGCCATGCTGCCGTTCTACATCTACTACTCCATGTTCGGCTTCCAGCGCGTGGGCGACGCGATCTGGGCCGCAGCCGACCAACGTTCGCGCGGCTTCCTGCTGGGTGCCACATCAGGCCGCACCACGCTCGGCGGCGAGGGCCTGCAACACCAGGACGGCAGCAGCTACCTCGTCGCAGCCACCATTCCCAACTGCAAGGCCTACGACCCGGCGTTTGCAGGCGAGCTGGCGGTGATCGTGGATGCCGGCATGCGCGAGATGCTGGTGGAGCAGAAGGATGTGTTTTTTTACGTCACGCTCATGAACGAGAACTACGCCAACCCTGATTTGCCCGAGGGTGCGGCCGAGGGGGTGTTGAAGGGTGGTTACCACTTTGGCAGCTATGGGCCGAAGGGTGGGCAGCGTGTCACGTTGCTGGGCTCGGGTGCCATCTTCACCGAAGTGGTCAAGGCCGCGCAGCAACTGTCTGAGCAGGGTGTGGGGGTGGATGTGTTCAGCGTGACCAGTTGGAGTGAGCTGGCGCGGGATGAACCGCCCCGACTTTCGTGGAGGCCGGTTGGTTTAAGTCAGGCTTCCACCGTGGAAACCTGACTGGCGAGTTGCCGGTAGTAGTTTGCCTCAGCTTCTGCCGGCGGGATGTATCCAATGGGTCCGAGCAACCTGTGGTGGTTGAACCAGGACACCCATTCCAGTGTTGCCAACTCCACCGCCTCCCGGGTTGGCCAGGAGCGGCGATGAATCACTTCGGCCTTGTACAGCCCGTTGATGGTCTCGGCCAGGGCGTTGTCGTAGCTGTCGCCCTTGCTGCCCACAGAGGGTTCAATGCCAGCTTCGGCGAGCCGTTCGCTGTAGCGGATGGAAACGTATTGCGACCCCCTGTCGGAATGATGAATCAATGCGCCATCGCGCTCGGGTTGCCTGGCATACAGCGCCTGCTCCAGGGCATCCAGAACGAAGTCCGTGTGCATGGAACGGCTCACGCGCCAGCCCACGATACGCCTGGCATACACGTCGATCACAAAGGCCACGTACAACCAGCCCTGCCAGGTGGAGACGTAGGTGAAATCTGAGACCCAGAGCTGATTGGGGCGGTCCGCTTTGAACTGCCGGTTGACCCGATCCAGCGGGCACGGTGCCTTGGCATCACTGATGGTGGTTCGCACCACCTTGCCTCGAACCACACCGCGCAGGCCCAGACGGCGCATGAGCCGCTCGATCGTGCAGCGCGCCACCTTGATGCCCTCCCGGTTCATCTGCAACCAAACCTTGTCGGCACCGTAGACGCATTTGTTGGCCTGCCAGACGCGCTCGATGTGAGGAGTCAAGGTCTCGTCTCGTTTGGCACGAGCACCGCGCAGTTGGGGATTGCGTTGATGGGCAGCATGACGCCAATAGCCTGAAGGGGCGATCTGCAACACCTTGCAGATCGACTCGACCCCGTAAGCCTGTCGATGCTGATCAATGAAGTTGTTCAGGACTTCAGTCGGCGGTCGAGCTCCGCCTGGGCGAAAAACGCGCTGGCCAGTTTCAGGATCTCGTTGGCCTTGCGCAGCTCCTTGTTCTCGCGCTCGAGCTCCTTCAGGCGCTGCAATTCGGAGGTGGTGATGCCTTCCTTGACTCCCGAATCAATCTCGTCGCGCTTGACCCATTCATTGAGGGTCTGGGGAACGCAGCCGATCTTGGGGGCGATGGATTCAATGGCGGCCCACAGCGAGGGGTACTCGCCTCGGTGCTCCTGCACCATGCGAACAGCGCGTTCGCGGACCTCGGGTGAGAACTTGTTTGATTTCTTGCTCATGGCTCAATCCTCTCAGAGAAAAGAGCCTCCTCAAAACCCGGGGC
>DAIOEI010000504.1:0-2045 GCA_036746335.1 Hydrogenophaga sp.
TCGCTGGCAGCTTCATGCCCAGCGGCGGCTCGTGGGGGTGCGTGTTCGGCACATCGCCCAGTTCGCCATTGAAATACGTGTCGTGCACAAACCGCAGCGAATACGCGACGCTGAACACACCCGCCAGCGTCACCAGTGCGGGCACCACCCAGGCCCAGACGCCCGCCGTGCCCACCACCGCTTCGGTAAAGAACATTTCTTTGGACAGGAAGCCATTGGTCAGCGGCACGCCCGCCATCGACGCGGCCGCCACCATGGACAGCGTGGCCGTCCAGGGCATGAGCTTGTACAGGCCACCGAGCTGGCGCATGTCGCGCGAATGGGTCTCGTGGTCCACGATGCCGGCGATCATGAACAGCGAGGCCTTGAAGGTGGCGTGGTTGAGCACGTGGAACACCGCGGCCACGGCGGCCAGTGGCGAGCCCAGACCGATCAGGAACACGATCAGGCCCAGGTGGCTGACGGTGGAATACGCGAGCAGGCCCTTGAGGTCGTGTTTGAAGAGCGCGATGAACGCCGCAAACAGCACCGTCGCCAGGCCCGCTGCGGTCACGATGATCTCGAACCAGCCCGAACCGGCGAGCACCGGGTACATGCGCATCAGCAAGAACACACCCGCTTTCACCATGGTGGCCGAGTGCAGATAAGCCGAGACCGGCGTGGGCGCAGCCATGGCGTCGGGCAGCCAGAAGTGAAACGGGAACTGTGCGCTCTTGGTGAAGGCGCCCAGCAAAATGAGCAACAGGGCGGGCACAAACATCGGGTCCGCCTGAATCATGGCGACCTTGCCGAGCATCTCGCTGAGCTCATAGGTGCCCGCGATCTGCCCCAGCAGCACAAAACCCCCGAGCATCGCCAGGCCCCCACCGCCGGTGACTGCCAGCGCCTGGCGAGCCCCGGCGCGCGCATCGGCGCGGTGGCTCCAGAAACCGATGAGCAAGAACGATGAAATGCTGGTCAGCTCCCAGAACACGACCAGCAACAGCAGGTTGTCCGACAACACCACGCCCAGCATGGCGGCCATGAACAACATCATGAAGCTGAAGAACTTGCCGGGCGAGTCCTGCGGGCTGAGGTAATAGTGCGCGTACAGCACGATCAGCAAGCCAATGAACAGGATCAGGCCCGCAAACAGGAGCGAGAGGCCGTCGAGCCGGAAGGTGAGGTTCAAACCGATCTCGGGCACCCAGGCCCAGGCGTTGCGCACCTCCTCGCCCGACATCACGGCAGGCGCCTGCAACAGCAGCAGGGTCAGACTGGCCGCCGTGACCAGACCAGCGGCGAGCGCTGGCAACAGACGCGACTTGGAACCGAGCCAGAAGGTAACAACAGTACCCAGCAGGAGAGGAAGCAGGACGATGAGTAACAGCACGGCTCTTCTTTCAGGTTGGCTGGTGATTCTAAAAGGAGAAACTCTCGATATATCTGAGGGTCACCACTGGTCCAACCGAAGCAAGACCAAAACCCGCTCAATCGGGGGGCGGCGAAGCGACCGGCTGCATCGTCCAGGCCAGCCGCGACGTCAGGCCGACCACCGCGCCCACGGTCCAGAACAGGCCCGAGGCCCCCACCAGCAACCCGGCCGAACCAAACAGCAGCGGCATCAGCACGCTGGAGCCGTTGATCGTCATGGCGCGCAGCCCCAGGGCTTCACCATGTCGGTGCTTGGGCGTGATCTGATGCAGCGTGCTCATGATCATGGGCTGGACCGAACCCAGCGCCACCCCCAGCAGGATCGACAGCCCCATCATGGCCCAAGCGGCCTGGGCCCATGGGTAGGCGGCGAACAGCACCGCAGTCGCCACCATGGCCGAACCGATCACCGCCCGCTCGCTCAGCCGGGAGGCCAGCCAGGGCATGAGCAGGCGGATCGCCGTGGCGGCCAGCGCAAACGCGCCCAGTATGGAGCCGATGGCGGTGGCGCTCAGGCCGCGCTCGTGCCCCAGCACGGGCACCAGGAAGGTGTGCACATCCCAGCAGCTTGAAAGCGCCCAGTTGATCAGCATCAGGCGCCGGAAAGCGGCCTCGCGCAGCAGGTTCCAGGA
>DAIOEI010000505.1:0-2018 GCA_036746335.1 Hydrogenophaga sp.
TGCATCGTGGTCTTCATGCTGTGCCTGGGCAACTACCTCACGCCCACGCTGCTGGGCGGCAAGAACTCGCTGTGGTTCACCGAGCAGATCTACACCCAGTTCATCACCCGCTTCAACTGGAACCAGGGCGCGGCGTTTGGGTTCTTGCTCTTGTTCTTGTCCAGCCTGCTGGTTTGGGCGGGATTGAAGCTGACCGGCCAGCGCTTTGGCGCTGTGATGAAGACGTGATCCCCAGCCTGCCGCGCCCCTTTGTGCAGCGCTTTGGACTGGGCGCGTTTGTGGGCGCGTTTTTTGTCTTCCTGTTCGTGCCACTGCTGGTGGTGGCGGTGTTTGCCTTCAACAACGCCGACTACCCCACGCCGCCGTGGATGGGTTTCACGCTCGACTGGTTCACCGCCAACAACGACGAGCGCACCGGTCTGCTGTTCGATGCCGAGCTGCTCAGGAGCATCGGCGTGAGCGCCTGGGTGGCGCTGTGGGTCACTCTGCTGTCGGTGGGCGTGGGCACCTGCAACGCGTTCCTGCTGGAACGTTTCGAGTTCCCGGGCAAGAACGCCATCGCGCTGCTGGCCATGCTGCCACTGGTGATTCCGGGCGTGATCCTGGGCATCTCCATCCTCGCGTTCGCCAGTCGCATCGCCAACTTTGCCGACGAGACCTGGGGCCTGGAGCTGGACTTTCTGCGGCCCGGCCTGCCGCTGGTGATCCTGGGCCAGTTCTGCTACATCGTGACCATCGCCACGCTCACCATCTCGGCCAGCCTGCGCCGCTTCGACCGCACGCTCGAAGAAGCCGCGCTGAACCTCGGCGCCAGCCGCCTCGCAGTGCTCCGGACCATCACCTTGCCCTACCTGCGGCCCAGCATGATCGGAGCGGCCGCCATGGCGTTTTTGATGTCGTTCGAGAACTTCAACACCACGCTGATGCTGGTGGGCTCGGACTCGCCACTGACCGTGCTGATGTACAGCCGCATGCGCGAGGGCGCCACGCCGGTGCTCAACGCGATCAGCCTGTTTTTGATGGTGGCCTCGGCCATGTTGGCGCTTTTGCTGTTGTGGCGCAGCGGCTCGGGCAAAACGCAGGGCGGCTGAGCGCATGGCTTACCAGTACAGCATTGGCCATCACCGTCACCACTGGGCCGACCTGCGCACGCTGATGGCGCGCGCTTCGCCGCTGCGCTCGGGCGACCGGCTGGCTGGCGTGGCCGCTGCCGACAGCCAGGAACGCGTGGCCGCGCAGATGGCGCTGGCCGAGCTGCCGCTGTCGACCTTCCTCAATGAAGCTGTGGTGCCGTATGAAGACGACGAGGTCACGCGGCTGATCGTGGACACACACGACCGCACTGCCTTTGCACCGGTGGCGCATCTCACAGTGGGCGACTTTCGCAACTGGCTGCTGGGCGATACGGCCGACACCGCTGCGCTCACCGCGCTGGCACCAGGCCTGACGCCCGAAATGGTGGCGGCGGTGAGCAAGCTGTGCCGGGTGCAAGACCTGGCGCTGATCGCACGCAAGTGCTCGGTGGTCACGCGCTTTCGCGGCACCCTGGGTCTGCCGGGCCGGCTGGCCACGCGCCTGCAGCCCAACCACCCGACCGACGACATGGCCGGCATTGCGGCCAGCTTGCTGGACGGGTTGCTGATGGGCAGCGGCGATGCCGTGATCGGCATCAACCCCGCCACCGACAACGTACCGCAGGTGGTGCGCCTGCTGGGCATGCTGGACGAGGTGATTGCACGTTACGCCATTCCCACCCAAAGCTGTGTGCTCACCCACGTCACCAACACCTTGCAGGCCATGGAGCGCGGCGCGCCGGTGGACCTGGTGTTCCAGTCCATCGGCGGCACCGAGGCCACCAACCGCAGTTTTGGCATTGATCTGGCGCTGCTGGCCGAGGCGCGCGCGGCGGCGCTGTCGCTGCGGCGCGGCGCGGTGTTTTCCGATGGCCAGCGCGGCGAGCACGTCATGTACTTCGAAACCGGCCAGGGCAGCGCGCTGTCGGCCAACGCGCACCACGG
>DAIOEI010000506.1:0-2016 GCA_036746335.1 Hydrogenophaga sp.
GCTTCAACCCGGGCGATACCGCCGAGATCGTGGATGCCGAAGGCAACCCGGTGGGTGAGTTGACGATCAACGCTGACGGCAGTTATGAATTTGTGCCGGCCACCAACTACGCTGGGCCCGTGCCCGCCGCAACCTACACCTTGAGTGATGGTGAAGGCGGAACAGACACTGCCGTATTGAGCTTCGCGGATGTGCCCAACCAGGCGCCTGAAGCGACAAACGATGTGGTTGAAACGGTTCCGGGCACCCCGGTGACAGGAAACGTTCTCACCAACGATACCGATCCCGATGGCGACCCTCTGGCGGTCACTGGATTCGTGGTCGACACCAACGGTGATGGTGTGCCCGAAGCTTTCACTGCAGGCGAAACCGCGATCATCACCTTGTCCGATGGGACGCCTGTAGGGACCTTGGTCATCAATCCAGATGGTGGTTTCGTCTTCACGCCGGCGCCGGGTTATGCAGGGCCTGTGCCTGAAGCGGTTTACACGGTCACAGACGGTACAACCACCAGCACGGCAGTGTTGAGCTTGACCGATGTGCCGGAGGTGGCGCCACCAGCGCCTCCGCCAGCACCAGCACCAGCGCCAGCACCAGCACCAGCACCAGCACCTGAATCGCCTCGTGTTCCGAGCGGAGAGGGTCCTGTCACGGATACGCCAAGAGTCCCGTCCATCGCGCCGCCCACCAGCAGTGCTTTGCATGTGCTGTACGCAGTGAACAGCTCCAGCACCGAGCGTGGGACCTTTGCCTCCGGGCTGGCCGCAGCTCAGCTGAGTTCCCCTTTGCTGGGTGAAGCACTCTCGCAATTGCCGGACAATTTGCTGTTCGAGAGTTCGGGCCAGGACGTGTTGCTCCAACTGATCAAGGAGCCTGCGTTTGGTGAGGTAATCAACACCACACCCGCCTTGCATGTGCAGTATGCTGTGCGCCACCAGCCGATCACCAGCGACCATGGTCTGTTTGTACAGCGCGCGGTCCGCTCATCGCAGCTGGAGTCCATGCTGCGGAACACGACCCTGGATTCGCAAAACTCTGCGGTACCGGGCTACTCCACACTCTTCGATCCGTTCGCACTTGGAGCGCCCAAGCCGGGTGTTCCTGTCGGGCAGGTTGCAGAGGCCAAAGAGGCAGTGTCCGAGGAGCCTGCGGTGGCTCAGCAGGCGCCCGAGACCGAGCGCGCATCAGCGATCGTTCACGAAGTACCTGCCGAACCGAAGGCACAAACCGTTCGCGCAGCCAGCGGATTCCGGGCGCAGATGGAGCGGTTTGCCAAAGACCGCGAACACAGCGCACGACCCATCACCCGTTCTGCCAATGTCAAAAGCTGAAACCAAAACGATTTTTTCGAGGATCTGAAAATGAGCAAGAAATCTTCCCTTCCCTCCAGCGTTGCTGGTTTCCTGCCACGCTCTGTGGTGATGCTGGCGGTGACGGCCGTGGTCGCGGGCTGCAGCGTCACGCCCAGGCCGCTGACACAAGACGAGGTGCGAGACCGTGTCAAACAGGACACCGCCAGCATGTACACCGATCAGGCGCCGATCAACGCGGCCATCAGCATGGAAGAGGCGGTGGCCCGCGCGCTGAAATACAACCTGGATTACCGCCTCAAGAAGATGGAGTCGGCGCTGGCGCTGGGCCTGACGGACTACGCCAGCTACGACATGCTGCCGCAAATGGTGGCTTCGGCCGGCTACCGCGACCGCAGCAATTTCTCTGGCGGCACCAGCATCGGCATTCTGGACGGTGAGATCTCCGATCGACCCACATCCTCCGACGAGCGCAGCCGCAACACCCGGGGCGTGGAGTTCTCCTGGAACGCCCTGGATTTCGGCGTGTCTTACTACCGGGCTCGGCAACAGGGTGATCAGTTCCTGATCGCTGAAGAGCGCCGTCGCAAGGTGGTGCAAAACCTGCTGCAAGATGTGCGCGCCGCCTATTGGCGTGCCTTGGGCGCCCAACGCCTGAACGCGCAGGCCGATGACATCCTGCAGCGCGCCTCGCTGGCGTTGACCC
>DAIOEI010000507.1:0-2011 GCA_036746335.1 Hydrogenophaga sp.
AGCGTGACGCTGCCGCTCATCCAGCTCGGGTTTTCCACGCCCACGTTTTGCGCGCCAAACAGGCTGCGCACGATCTGCATCAGCACCAGGCTGATGCCCCAGGTGGCCAGCAGGGTTTCCAGCGGGCGACCATACAGAAAACGGATCACGCTGCGCTCCATGGCCGCCCCCACCAGGGCCGACGTCAAAAAGGCCACCGGCATGGCCGCCAGCAGGTACACATCAAACCACTCGGGAAACCACTGGCGAAACGCCAGCTGAACCATCCAGGTGGCGTAGGCGCCGATCATGATCAGCTCGCCGTGTGCCATGTTGATCACGCCCATCAGCCCGTAGGTGATGGCCAGGCCCAGGGCGGCCAGCAGCAGGATGCTGCCCAGGCTGATGCCCGAAAACGCTTGCGCCAGCGTGGCGCTCCATTGCAAAGACCGCTCCAGCGAAGCCAGCGAGCGCGCCAGCGCGGCCTTGACCGCCTCGCTGCTCTCGCGCTCAATCTGCTGCTGCAGCAAAGGCCGCACCACCGCCTGGCGCGCCTCACCCAGCTTCACGGCCGCCTCCATGCGCTGCGCCTCCTGCTCGCTGTCGAGCAACACCGCCGCCTGCGCCAGTTGCAGCGACTGCCTGGCCCGGTCGTCCAGATCACCGGCCAGCGCGCGCTCGATCAGCGGCAGCATCTCGATGTCGGGCTCGTCAAACGCCCGGCGTTGCAGCGTGCTCGCCGCCTCGCGCTGGCGTGCGGGCGGCGCACCGATCAAATCCAGGCCCGCCAGAACACCCTGCAAGGCACCGCGCAGGCGGTTGTTGACCATCGCATCCTGCGCGCCCTCGGGCAACTCGGTGGCCGCGCCGCTCAGGGCATCGCGCGCACCCTCAGCCCCCAAGATGAACACCCGCCCCTCGTACACCTTCACCTCGCGCGCCGCCAGTGCGCGAATCAGGTCAGAAGCCCGCTCATCGGGCTCGGCGGCCAGGCGGTTGAGGGTGTCGATGCGGTCCACCAGACTGCCTTCGACCAGGCCCAGCGCGTCGTCTGCGGTCAGGGCCCTCGCAGGCAGCGCCCAGACCAGCCAGGCCAGGCCCAGACCCAGGCAGCACAGTCGCCACAAAGCCAGAAATGTGTTGGGACGCATGGTCCGTCTTTCTCGGTAAAAGGGGGCTGAACCCGTGTGGCCAGCCCCCCGTGAACCAACGGGCGGGGCGGCCGGGCCCGCAAGCCAGGCCGCCCCGGAGGCGATCACTTCTTGACCGGCTCGTCTTTCTTGCCCTTGTTCTCGGGAATGAACGGGCTCCACGGCTGGGCCTTGACCGGGCCCGGTGTCTTCCACACCACGTCAAACTGCCCGTCGCCACGCACCTCGCCAATGAACACGCTCTTGTGCAGGTGGTGGTTTTTCTCGTCCATCTTGCTGGTGATGCCGCTGGGCGCCTTGAAGGTCTGGCCAGCCATGGCGGCAATCACCTTGTCGGTGTCGGTGCTCTTGGCCTTTTCCACCGCCTGCTTCCACATGTTGATGCCGATGTAGGTCGCCTCCATCGGGTCGTTGGTCAACGGGCGATCGCGGTGGCCGGGGATGTTCTTGGCCTTGGCGTAAGCGGCCCACTTCTTGGTGAACTCGTCGTTGGCCGGGTTCTTCAGACTCATGAAGTAGTTCCAGGCGGCCAGGTGGCCTTCCAGCGGCTTGGTGTCCACACCGCGCAGCTCTTCTTCACCCACCGAGAACGCCACCACCGGCACATCGGTCGCCTTCAGGCCCGCATTGCCCAGCTCTTTGTAGAACGGCACGTTGGAGTCGCCGTTGATGGTGGACACCACCGCCGTCTTCTTGCCCTGGCTGGAGAACTGCTTGATCTTGGCGATGATCGACTGGTAATCGCTGTGACCAAACGGGGTGTACTCCTCCATGATGTCGCTGTCGGGGATGCCTTTGCTCTTGAGGAAAGCGCGCAGGATCTTGTTGGTGGTGCGGGGGTACACATAGTCGGTGCCCAGCAGCACAAAGCGCTTGGCCGA
>DAIOEI010000508.1:0-2006 GCA_036746335.1 Hydrogenophaga sp.
GGTTTCCCAGCCGCTGCCCATGCGGTAGGGTGATCGGCCGGTGGCGGCGGCCGCGGCGCTGGAGATGCCGTAGTAGGTGCGCAGGTAGCGGGCGTCGCCCCAGCCGCCGCCAATGGAGAAGTCCAGATTGGTGCGTGGGGAGAACGGGTAGCGGTAGTTCAGGCCCGTGTTCAGGCGCGCGCCGCCCTTGCGGTCGAGGATGTCGTGGTCCAGGCTGAGGTTCCAGCTCCAGCGCTCGCCGAGTGGGCGGCCGGTGGACAGGCGCCCGCGCACGGTGGTCGGCACATCGGGCAGGCCCTGGAAATCGGGGTCGCCGCCGAATGAGCGGCCGTTGTCCATGCGCAGCGAGGCGCTGAAGCGCCAGTCGTCAAACCAGCTGAATTCGGTGCTCACGCCAGTTTCCAGCCGCTCGCGCCCGGCGCGCATGAGCGAGTGGGCGCGCGAGCGCGAGACCCGGAACGGACCGAGCTGAAAGGCAAAAATGGGTTTGAGGTCGTAGCGGGTGACGCCACGGCCGATGTGGCCGTTGGCCGACACCACCGAAGCGCCAACCAGGTAGCCTGCATCTCCGCCCCCCATGGACAGTTGCCCATCGGCCTGCGCTTGAAAAGCCAGAAAGCCGCCCAGAATACCTGCGCCCAGGCGCACAGCCGTTTGAAACATGCACGCATCATAGCTACCGAAACCGCCGTTTTCGGGTCGGTCTGTGGTCGCTCACACGGGAGAAGCCCGCTTGCGGCACACTGGCGCCCATGGCAAGCGAAACCGAACTCAAATTGCTGCTGGACGCCGATGGCCCGGCCCGTTTGCAGGCCCACCCGCTGTTGAGGGGCTTGGTGCCGGTTCGCCAGCGATTGCTCAACACCTACTTCGACACCGCGCAGGCGGACCTGATGCGCCAGCGCATCGCGGTGCGCGAGCGGCAGGTGGATGGGCACACCTGGCTGACCGTCAAGACCGCCGGGCACTCCTCAGGCGGGCTCTCCAGGCGCGGCGAGTGGGAGGCACCCACCTCGCGCGGTGCCTTCGACTTCGCTGCCCTGGTGACCGACCCAGCCCTGGCCCAACAGCTGCTGCCCCTGGCGCCGCGCCTGCAGCCGGTGTTCCGCACCGATTTCTGGCGCCTGCGCTGGGTGCTCGGCCACGCCGGGGCTCAGATCGAGCTGGCATTGGACGAGGGCGAAATCGCGACGCTGCAGGCGCCTGCGCTGAGTTCACCCTTGCTGGAGGTTGAAATGGAGCTGCTGGAAGGGCCCGAGCAAGCGCTTTGGGATCTGGCGCAAGCGCTGCAGCAAATGCCTGATGGCCTGAGGCTGACGCCGTCGGACCAGAGCAAGGCGGCGCGCGGCCTGGCTTTGTGGCAGCGCCAGACCAACGTGAACGGCTGATCCCGCCGCCCGCAGGTGGGGGGATTACAACTGGGCGCTGGGCCGCTGCGCCATGCGGTCGCGCCAGGCCTGCAAAGCGGTCAAGCCTTGCGAGGCTGCGGTAAAGCGCATCAGGCGCGCGAACTCCAGGGCACAAAACAGCGTGATGTCGGCAATGGTGAAGCGTTCGCCGGCCACCCAGGGTTGGCGCTGCAGCTCCTGGTCCAGCCACTGCGCAACCTCACCGAGCTTCTCGCCCTGCGAGCGGCCAAAGTCTGCGAACTGCGGTTGCTCCAGCGGCGCCAGACCGGGGTGGGTATGCCGCACGCAATTGGCCACGGTGAGCATGAAGCCCCACTCCACCCGGCGGTCGGCCATTTCAATGAACGCCCGCTCGGACGCATCCAGCCCCATCAGGTTGGGTTCGGGGAACTGGCCCTCCAGCCAGGTGCAGATGGCGCGGGTTTCGGTGAGCACCCGGCCATCGTCGAATTCCAGCGCCGGAATGCGTGCCAGCGGGCTTTTGGCGCGAAAAGCGGCCGACTTGTGCTCCTGCGCGTTCAGATCGACTTGGACCGGCTGCATGCCGTGGGCAGCAGGATCGATGCCTTTTTCGGCCAGGAACATCTGCACCCGGCG
>DAIOEI010000509.1:0-2004 GCA_036746335.1 Hydrogenophaga sp.
GGCGATAGAGAGGGGGGAAGCCGCGTCAGCGGCGCAGGGGGGAGCCGATCCGCCGCTGGGCCGCCCCAAGGCGGATCAACCCCCGTGGGGGGCAGCGACCCGCGCAGCGGCGGAGCGCGGGGGCAAATTACCCAATATGCCCGAAACGGGTGCGCAGCGGGTCCGGCTGGCCGCCGTTGCCGCCACCATTGCCCTTGCCACCCCGGTTCTTGTTGCCACCAGGGCCACCATTGCCCCGTTTGCCGGCGCGCATGGAATCGATGCCGGTGCGCAGCGGATCGGGCTGACCGCCGGGGGCTGCGGTGCGGGGGCGCGGCTCGCGGATGCGCATCTGGCCCAGGTGGGCGTTGGCGCCCGGCTGGCGCTCGGGGCGGTCGCCGTCCTCAAAGTTGCGCTCCGGCCGTGGGCCACGGTCCTGACGCGGTGGGCGGTCCTGGCGTTGACCTTGAACGCCCTGGCCTTGGTTGGGTCCTTGTACCTGTGGTCCTTGGCCTGCGCCGCCGCGCCGACGGCGGTTGCGGCTGTTGCCACCGCCTTCACCGCGCGGGCTCTGGCCATTGCCGCCACCAGCGTTTTCGCGCCGGGGCGGGCGGTCCTGGCCGTCCTCGCTGCTGGCTTGCTGGCCATTTTGCGGGCGTGGGCCACGGGCCTTGGAAGGACCCTCGGCGGCCTTTTTCTCGCGGATGCGCGTCATCATTTCCTGGCGCGCCGCCTTGGCGGCGGCGGCCATCACGTCGCGGCTGGGTGGCTTGCCAGCGCCTCCCCAGATGGTCTGGCGACCCATGGCAATCGGCTCGGCCTTCTCGCCCGGTTCGGGCATAAACTCCTGGAAGATTTCCACCGGGATTTGCTGCTTGGTGAAGCGCTCGATGTCCATCATGAAGCCTTCTTCGTCCAGGCTCACGAGGTTGACGGCTTCACCACTCTTGCCCGCGCGACCGGTGCGGCCGATGCGGTGCACATAGTCTTCGCTGACGTTCGGGATCTCGTAATTGACCACGTGTGGCAACTCGTCGATGTCGATGCCGCGGGCCGCGATGTCGGTGGCCACCAGGGCGCGCACATCGCCGCTCTTGAAGTCGGCCAGCGCCTGGGTGCGGGCACCCTGGCTCTTGTTGCCGTGCAGCGCCATCGCCTTGATGCCGTTTTTGGTCAGGTAGTCGGCCACGTTGTTGGCGCCGAACTTGGTGCGGGTGAACACCAGCACCTGGCTCCAGTTGTGCTGGTTGATGATGTGCACCAGCAGTGCTTTCTTTTTGCCACGCCCGACCGGGTGAATCACCTGCGTGATGCGCTGCACCGTGGTGTTGCGCGGAGTCACCTGGATGCTCAGCGGATCTTTGAGCAGGTTGTTGGCCAGGTCGCGGATCTCGTCGCTGAAGGTGGCCGAGAACAGCAGGCTCTGTTTGGCCACCGGCACCAGG
Organism: Hydrogenophaga sp.; assembly: GCA_036746335.1. Classification (GTDB taxonomy): domain Bacteria; phylum Pseudomonadota; class Gammaproteobacteria; order Burkholderiales; family Burkholderiaceae_C; genus Hydrogenophaga. The sequence continues at coordinate 1,425 of DAIOEI010000509.1, forward strand.
GCGAGCACCTTCTTCACATCGTGGATGAAGCCCATGTCGAGCATGCGGTCGGCTTCGTCGAGCACGAGCATCTGCACCTGGCTCAGGTCCAGGAAGCCCTGGCCCTGCAGGTCCAGCAAGCGGCCTGGCGTGGCCACCAGGATGTCCACGCCGCGTTTCATGGCGTTGATCTGCGGGTTCATGCCCACGCCGCCGAACACCACGGTGGAGGTCAGGGTGAGGTGTTTGCCGTAGGTTCGCACCGATTCTTCAACCTGCGCCGCAAGCTCGCGGGTGGGCGTGAGCACCAGGGCGCGGATGGCGATGCCGCCAAAACGGTTCTTGCCGCGCTCGCCAGCGCTTAGCCGGTGCAGCATCGGCAGGGTGAAGGCTGCGGTCTTGCCGGTGCCCGTCTGGGCACCTCCAAGAAGGTCTCGCCCGGCCAGCACGGCTGGGATCGCCTCGATCTGGATGGGGGTGGGGGTTTCGTAGCCGTGCTCGCGCACCGCCTGCACAATGGCCGGGGCCAGATTCAAAGATTCAAAGTTCATGGATTTCGTGAGGCGCCCATCCAGGGCGCTGGGGGCATTGACCACTTCGA
>DAIOEI010000510.1:0-2002 GCA_036746335.1 Hydrogenophaga sp.
GTGGGTGGCGCGTGCAACGCGACGGCGCGACCGGGAGATTGCGGCGGCTACGCGGAGTTGAATGGGCGGGTGCCCATTGACTCAACCGATTCTGGTGCCCGGATACTTCTGCTGCAACGCCCGTAGCACGGCGGGATCGTGGCGAAACACCGTGGCCCAAATCGAATAGCCATCGGTGGCCAGGGTGACAATAGCGGCGCGGGTTTTGTCGCGGGTGCGATCCGGTGCCCGCACCAGCATGTCCAACGCAATCCTTGCCTTACCCCACTGCTCTAAGCGATCTTTGTGGCGGTAGTCGGCTGCCGTTGTCTCGGCGGGTGGCTTGTCCAAGCCCACCAGCGATAACAGGGCCTGGGCCTTGACCTGTTGTTGTGAATCAAGGCTCGCAGCTACCTTGATGGCCCCGCTGGGCTCGTAAGCAAAGGCGGCCAAGGTGTCGTCGGTGTCTGGCCACAGGTAGTCGGCAGGCTCAACGGGTTTGTCCCGCTTGTGGCTGTTGCAATTGGTACAGGCCAGCAAAAAATTGCCCCAGTCCTTTTCCAGCGCAGGGTTTTGGGATTTGGGCACCACATGCTCAACCGCCAGATTGACGGGAATTTTCCGCTCGCAGTAGCTGCAAAAACGCCCCAAGCGTTCCCGCAGGTAGGGCGCGGCATCGCCATAGGTGGCAAACACCACCGGCGTGCCATCGGCATGCAAAGGGTGCGCGCCTTTGTCAACGGGTCGCATGCCTACACCCCCGCTGCTGCGCGGTGCATTTCAAGCCAAGCCGCGTAGGCCGGGTCGTCGGTGTAAGGAATGATCAGCGCGTCCAGCCGCGACTTGACGACGCGCACCTCGTCGGAGTCTGCCGATTGTTTGGCCACCTCCAGCAGGCGGTAATACTCGGCGGCGGCGGCCTTCATGTCGTGCCAGCGCTGGCTGCGCTGCGGAAACGGATGCACCCCCATGACGTGTTCGGCAATGTCTTCGATGCTTTCGTCCGGGGTCGTCACGGCCTGGCCCGTGCCCAGGTCAATGACAGCGCCTTGCGCAAACGCGGCTTGCAGCAAAAACGGCGAGTGCGATGTGGCAATGAACTGCAACTTCGGAAACACCGACAGCAAATCCTGAATCACCGTGCGCTGCCATTGCGGGTGCAGGTGCAGGTCGAGTTCGTCAATGGTCACCACGCCGGGGGTTTCTTCAATGGCTTTTTCGCCCAGGTGCGAATTGAGGGAGGCGCAGCGCATGGCCAGGTCGCAAAAAATGGCGGCAATGCGTTGCTGGCCGTCGCTCAAGTCCGAGAACTTGCGCCAGCCGACATCGGCATGGCGAACCATGAGCGCGTTCTCGCGGATGATGAAGCTGATGTCTTCCGCATGGATAGCAGCCAGCACCGCCTTGCGGGCCAGCTTGAGGAGCAGCGGCGTTTCTTTTTCCTGAAGCCCGCGCAGCTCGTAATACTGAAACCAGCTGGTTAGTTGAGCCGACTGCACCTCCTCGGACTGCGCCAGTGCCCACACGTCTTTGCGTTCGGAGAAAGGTTTTTTCAGGCCGCCGGTTTCCCCTACTGGCTGTGGCTTGGTAGCGCCGAACCGGGCCAGCAAGGGGATGGGGGTGGGGACGCTGGCTTGGAAGGCAGTTTTCACCAGCATGCCCACTCTGTACACCCAATCGTGACCCATCCAATTAGGCTCACCCGTACTGTCTAGTGCTGCACCAATACCAAGCACAATGCCACCATTCCAGGAAAAGTTACCCGCAGCCTGCAGTGGAAACAAGGTAGTCAGCCAAGACTCAGATGACACATCCACCGAAGCCTGTCGATGCACCTCGTTAACGGTCGGATATGAGTAGCCAGCATTGGCACCGTAGATCATGGGCTGCCACGACCGCCAAATGCCATGCAGCACGCTGGTCTTCCCCGTGCCGTTGACCCCCATCAGCAGGGTGAACCGGGGGTGGAAGTCCAGATGCAGCGTCTTGAATTTGCGGTAGTTCTGTAAATCCAGCGTGAGTT
>DAIOEI010000511.1:0-1994 GCA_036746335.1 Hydrogenophaga sp.
GTGTCTTCGTTGTGGATGCCGGTGACCAGGCGCTCGTAGGCGATGTGCAGCAGCGCCATGCCCGGGGCTTCGTAGATGCCGCGGCTCTTGGCTTCGATGATGCGGTTCTCGATCTGGTCGCTCATGCCCAGGCCGTGGCGCCCGCCGATCTCGTTGGCCTTGAGGAACATGTCCACCGGCGAGTCGAAGGTCTGGCCGTTGATGGCGACCGGCTGGCCTTCTTCAAAGCGCACCGTCACTTCTTCGGCTTTCACCTCCACCTCGGGCTTCCAGAACGCCACGCCCATGATGGGGTTGACGATGCGGATGCCGGTGGACAGTTCTTCCAGATCCTTGGCCTCGTGCGTGGCGCCGAGCATGTTGCTGTCGGTGCTGTAGGCCTTTTCGGCGCTCATCTTGTAGCCGAAGCCGTTGGCCGTCATGAAGGCGCTCATCTCGGCGCGGCCGCCCAGTTCGTCGATGAACAGCTGGTCCAGCCAGGGCTTGTAGATCTTCAGGCTGGGGTTGGTCAGCAGGCCGTAGCGGTAGAAGCGTTCGATGTCGTTGCCCTTGAAGGTGCTGCCGTCGCCCCAGATGTGGACGTCGTCTTCCTTCATGGCGGCCACCAGCATGGTGCCGGTCACGGCGCGGCCCAGCGGGGTGGTGTTGAAGTAGGTGATGCCGCCGGTGCTGATGTGGAACGCGCCGCACTGGATGGCGGCAATGCCTTCGTGCGCCAGCTGCACGCGGCAGTCGATCAGGCGCGCCTTCTCGGCGCCGTAGGCCATGGCCTTGCGCGGGATCTCGTCGTAGTCGGCCTCGTCGGGCTGGCCGAGGTTGGCGGTGTAGGCGTAAGGGATCGCGCCCTTCTGCTTCATCCACAGCAGGGCGGCGGAGGTGTCGAGCCCGCCAGAAAAAGCGATGCCGACTTTCTGCTGGGCGGGCAGGTTTTGGAGGATGGTGGCCATGTGTGTGCTGAAGCTGGGATTAACCGAAATGGCAGATGTAGTGGTAAGCCTCGGTCACCCGGATGTCGAAGCTGCTGTTGCCGGGGATGCTGAATTTCTCGCCCGGGCCGGACTTGAGCCAGGCATCGGTCCCGGCCAGCTTGTATTCGCAGCCGCCGGCCACGCTTTCCATGATCTCTGGCGCGCCGGTGTTGAAGGTGAGCGTGGCGGGCAGCACCACGCCGACCGACTTTTTCGTGCCGTCGGGGAAGGTGATGCCGTGGCTGACGCATTTGCCATCGAAGTACACGCTGGCCTGGGTGTTGACGGCAACGCCGCTGATCTGGGTGGTGCTCATGGAGGAATCCGTTGGGAAAAATGAAGGCGAAACCGCGATTTTAGGCGGCGGGGCGTTCAGCTTCGTTGTTGCCAGTCGGCGGCGTCGAAGCCCACGGTGATCGATCCGTCGGCCCATTCCACCACCGGGCGCTTGATGACGCTGGCGTGTGCGATCAGCAGGGCGCGGGCGCTGGCGCTGTCTGTCACCGCGTTGCGCGTGGCTTCGTCCAGTCCGCGCCAGGTCGTGCCTTTGCGGTTGACGAGTTTTTCCCATCCGGCTGTGGCCAGCCAGTGGTCCAGCGCGGCCTCGGGAACGCCTTGTTTCTTGAAGTCGTGAAAGCTGTGGGTCACACCGTGGTCGGTGAGCCAGGTGCGGGCCTTCTTGACGGTGTCGCAGTTGGGGATGCCGTAGAGGATGGTCATGGGGAGATTGTCAGCGCATCGCGACCGTGCGCCTTTCGGGTGGGACAATTCCTCCATGCACCCTGTTGAACTCCTCGATCATCCCACCACCCTGGCCGAATGGCTGGCCCACTGCGAGCGTTTGCACCCGCAAGGCATCAGCGGCATCGAACTCGGGTTGGAACGCGTACAACGCGTGGCGCGCCGCATGGCGCTGTCCATGCCTTGCCCCGTGGTCACCGTGGCCGGCACCAACGGCAAGGGCTCGACCTGCGCCATGCTCGAAGCGGTGTACGGCCAGGCGGGTTACCGCACCGGGGTGTACAC
>DAIOEI010000512.1:0-1980 GCA_036746335.1 Hydrogenophaga sp.
ACTGGCCTCGCCGCTGCGGCGGTACAACGCCAGCAGCAGGGCCAGACCGAACGCCGTTGCCGACACCGCGATGACGATGCCGGTCAGCACCATCGCCTGGGTGACCGGATCGGGCTGTGCGCGCTCGCGGCTGCCGAGCACGACCAGGAGCAGGAACACCGCCGCGCCCAGCAGGTTCAGCGCCAGCAGCTTGCGCAGCAGATGACCGGCGACCAGGACACCGTAGACGCCAAGCCCGACCAGACCCGACGCCACGACCAGCCAGAGCAGGGGCTGCATCAGCATGTGGCGCACGCCCGGTACCGCGGCCTGGCGGCCGCGAAGCGCAGCAAGCTGCGCTCTACAAGGGTGCGCAGCGACGGGCCACGCGTACGAATTGGAGCGAGGTCTTCCACCGCACTTTGTACTTGGATGGACTCGCCCCTCGCCGAGGCGTCGAGGCGCCACGGTGGCATTCTTTAATGACCAACGGCAGCGAGGGGCAAGCCCATGAGCAAGCGTACGACGAAAAGCAAAGCGGTGCAGGCGGAGGTGTCGATGTGCACGACGGTGGCCGTGGATCTGGCCAAGCACGTGTTTCAGGTGGCCGGCGAGGATGCCCGAGGCACGGTGGTGTATGAGAATCGGTTGAAGTCGCGGGAAGCGTTCAGTGCATTTTTGCAGGGTCTGGCGCCGCAGACGTGCGTGCTGATGGAAACCGGACCGGGCGCGCAGGCGTGGGCGCGGCAGCTGCAGGCGGACGGCAAGGCGGTGCGGATCTTGCCGGCCGGGCGGGTGGCCGATCACCGCAGCGGTGCAAAGAACGATCGCAACGACGTACTGGCACTGCTGCGGGCGGGCCGGGATCAGAGCATCTTCGAGGTGCCGGTGAAAAGCGTGGATGCTTTGTCGATGCAGGCGCTGCACCGGGTTCGGCAAGGGTACGTACGCCGGCGCACAGCGCTCAGCAATCAGATGCGTGGTCTGCTGCTCGAACATGGGATTTCGTTGCCGCAAGGCGGGGCTGTGTTGGCCGAGCGCATGCAGCGGATCTTGGAGGACGCCTCGCAGCCGGTCCCGGACCTGTTGCGTGAATTGACGGCCGATCTGCTGGCCGAATGGAGCCACCTGGGCCTGCGCATCCAGGTGCTGACCGGGCAGTTGGAAGCGGTGGCCCGGCAGGACGACACCACACGGCGCCTGATGACAGTGCGGGGCGTAGGGCCGGTCATCGCGACGGCCTTGGTGGCCAAGCAGGCCCGACCCGAGCGCTTCCCCAGTGGGCGGCAGTTTGCCGCCTACTTTGGCACCGTACCCGATCAGCACAGCAGCGGATCGACGATCCGCTTGGGTCGAATGACCAGACGCGGCGACAGCTACCTGCGCAGCCTGGTGATCGAAGGCGCTCACGCGGTGCTGCGCCAGCTCAAGGCCGATTCGGCCGAACCGGACGATCTTCGTCTGCAGCGCTGGCTGCAGCGCCATGGCCGCAAGGGCGCCGCCGTGCGTCTGGCCAACCGCAACCTGCGCATCGCCTGGGTGCTGCTGCAAACCCAACAGGTCTATCAGCGCCGGCCGGTGGCCAAGGCGGTCCGAACACCCGGCGAACAACCCTGTCACCCGGAGGTGGCAATGCTCTGATCCAATCACGTTTTCTGCCACCGGGGCGTCCACACGCTCCAACCCCTGCTGATGAACATTGACCCAAGGTCAGACCATCGCGGATCGATGCCTGCGACGCTACCGGCCCTTGAGGCCTTCTTGTAATCGGCATTCCGCGAGCTCACCCAATGTTGGCCCGGAGCGTGCGCGCTCCCTTGTCGAGGCCTGATACATAGATGCAACCGGGTATTCGGTGTTCACAGGCGGCGGTTGACGGTGGGGGCGAGTCCATACATAGCGTCGAGCTTGCTCGACGCAGGTGCCGCAGCCGGAGCGAGCGGCCTCACGGCCGCAAAGCGAAGCAAGCTTCGCTCTACAAAACCAGCGCCAACACCACCG
>DAIOEI010000513.1:0-1967 GCA_036746335.1 Hydrogenophaga sp.
CCCATGCTGTTTGGCTCGGCGGTCAACAACTTCGGCGTGCGCGAGGTGCTGGACGCGCTTGCGGACCTGGCGCCGCCGCCGGCCGAGCGCCCCGCGATCCAGCGCGTGGTGCAGCCCCAGGAAGCCAAGTTCAGTGGCGTGGTTTTCAAGATCCAGGCCAACATGGACCCGGCGCACCGCGACCGTATCGCCTTCGTGCGCGTGGCAAGCGGCCACTTTGAACGCGGCATGCGCCTGAAGGTGGTGCGCAGCGGCAAGGAACTGCGCCCCAACACGGTGGTGAGCTTCCTGAGTCAGCGACGCGAACTGCTGGACGAGGCCTTTGCTGGCGACATCATCGGTATCCCCAACCACGGCGTGCTGCAGTTGGGCGACACGCTCACCGAGGGCGAGGCCCTGCAATTCACCGGCCTGCCCTTCTTCGCGCCGGAAATCATCCGCAGCGTGGAAGTGGCCGACCCGCTCAAGACCAAGCAGTTGCGCGCCGGCCTGACCCAGTTGGGTGAGGAAGGTGCGATCCAGGTGTTCCGCCCCATCGCCGGCACCGTGCTGCTGCTGGGTGCCGTCGGACAGTTGCAGTTCGAGGTGGTCGCGCACCGGCTGGAACACGAGTACGGCGTCAAGGCGCGCATCATGGGCAGCCCCTACCAGGTGGCGCGCTGGGTCACCTGCGCCCCGGAAGACGGCGGCGAGCAGGAGCTCAAGCGTTTCATCGACGCCAACAGCCACCGCATGGCGCTGGACGCGGTGGACGCGCCCACGCTGCTGGTGGACCATTCGGCCACCTTGCGCGCGGTGGAGGGCAACTGGCCCAAGATCCGGTTCCACGCCATGCGCGAGCACGCGGGTCTGGTGTTCCACAAAGCGGTTTGAGGTCTGCGGTGCGCCCCGAAGACCTCGAGCGCCTGTTCAACGTGCAAATGCCCTACGGCAAATACAAGGGCCGCGCCATCGCCGACCTGCCCGGCCATTACCTGAACTGGTTCGCCCGGGAAGGCTTTCCCTCGGGCGAGCTGGGTCGGCTGGTGGCGCTCATGCACGAGATCGACCACAACGGTCTGGGCGACCTGCTCACACCACTGCGCCAACGCCAGCAGCCCTGACGCCCACCCACGGCCATCAGGTGGCGATCAGTCAGCGATCAGCCGCTCCACCACGCGCGGGTACACGATGTGTTCCTGTGTCAGCACCCGGTCGGCCAGGCTTTTTGCCGTATCGCCGGGCAGCACCGGCACCACCGCCTGGTCCAGGATGTCGCCATGGTCCAGCTCGGCGGTCACCCGATGCACAGTGCAGCCAGCGAACCGGCAGCCCATGTCCAGCGCGCGCTGATGGGTGTTCAGGCCGGTAAAGGCAGGCAGCAAGCTGGGGTGGATGTTGATCAACCGACCAGCATACCGTTGCACAAACCCTGGCGTCAGAATGCGCATGAAGCCAGCGAGCACCACCAGCGTCGGCTGGTAACGGTCGATCTCGGCGCCCAGGGCCGTATCAAAGGCCTCGCGCGAGGCGTAGGCTGTGTGGTCCAGCGTGGCGGTGGGCACCCGGTGATCGCGGGCCCAGACCAGGCCTGCGGCCTGAGGCTTGTTGCTGATGACGGCAGCCACCTGTGCACCGTAGCGCTCGCGCCAGTGGTTTTTGTGCGCCGCTTGAACGATGGCGGCCATGTTGGAGCCGCTGCCAGAGATGAGAATGACGATGTTTTTGTTCACGACCGCAAGTGCTGCACAGCAGCATTTCTGATGACCTCCAGTGTACCGACCCCACCGCATGAACCACGACTTTCACGCCCGACCGCTCTCCCTCGCCGAAGCCCGTGTGCTCGCCACCCTGATGGAAAAAGCGCGCACCGTGCCCGACAGCTACCCGCTCACACTCAACAGCCTGGCCAGCGGTTGCAACCAGAAAACCACCCGGGAGCCGGTGATGAACCTCACCGACGCCCAGATCAGCGAAGCGCTGGACGA
>DAIOEI010000514.1:0-1966 GCA_036746335.1 Hydrogenophaga sp.
TGAAGCCGGTGGGCACGCCGGTCACGTCCATCGGGTTGTCGGCCATTTCCTGCACACGGTCCAGCAGGTCCACCACCAGGGTGTCCATGCTCTGGAAACCCTCTTTCATGCGCGAGCCTTCTTCGCCGATCTTGAAGATCTTCTGTTCGGCTTCGTCGAGGATCTTGGCGACCGGCTTGCCCTGCGGGTTGAAGGCATTGGTGGCGATTTCGTCGCTGGCGGCCACCAGTTTGCGCAGGATGGCCCGCTCTCGCACGATTTCGGCGTAGCGCCGGATGTTGGCCGCACTGGGCACGTATTGCGCCAAGGAGTTGAGGTAGGCCAGGCCGCCCGCTTCGTCGGCTTTGCCGAGGTTTTGCAGGTGCTCGAACACGGTCACCACGTCAGCGGGCTTGCTGGCGTTGACCAACGCAGCGATGGCCGAATAGGTCAGGCGGTGTTCGTAGCGGTAGAAGTCGGAATCGTTGACCAAGTCGGCCACCCGGTCCCAGGCCTGGTTGTCCAGCAGCAGCCCGCCGATCACACTGGACTCGGCCTCGATGGAATGGGGCGGCACCCGCAGCTGCGCGATCTGTCGGTCGGTGGCGAAATCCGAGATGTCCAGACCGACATCAAAGGAAGACAAGGGGGCGGAGACGTTGGCGTTCATGGTGTTCCCTGAAGAGGGTCAATGGTACGGCCCACGGGATCGGCTGTCATGGGACAAGCCTGTGGACAACAGGTGCAGAGGCTGGGGAGATGCGGGGATAACCCGGTTCGGCTGCGCCCATAAAAAAAGCCGCCGGCCCGCAAGGGCGGCGGCTTGGATAGCCTGACCAGCGGGGCATCCGCCCCCTAGCCCAGACTTGGTCTTCAGGCGGTTTCGCCGAGCACCGAGACGGCCACTTCGACGTTCACGTCGGTGTGCAGGTGCACCTGCACCGTGTAGTCACCGGCGTTCTTGAGCGGGCCATTGGGCATGCGCACCTGGGACTTGACGACCGCAAAGCCTTGCTTGTTCAGCTCTTCGGACACGTCGTGGTTGGTGACGGAGCCGAACAGGCGACCGTCCACACCGGCTTTTTGCGACAGCTTGACCGTGGTGGCGGCCAGCTTCTCGCCCAGGGCCTGGGCTTCGGCCAGCTTGGCAGCGGCGGCTTTTTCGAGTTCGGCGCGGCGCGCCTCGAATTCGGCAATGGCCGATTGGGTGGCACGGCGGGCGCGGCCCGAAGGAATCAGGAAGTTACGGGCATAGCCGTCTTTGACCTTGACCACATCGCCCAGGGCGCCGAGGTTGACAACTTTGTCGAGCAGAATGATTTGCATATGAGTCTCTCCCGATCAGACGCGGTGCTGGTCGCTGTAGGGCAGCATGGCCAGGAAACGGGCACGCTTGATGGCGGTGGTCACCTGGCGCTGGTAGATGGCGCGGGTGCCGGTCAGGCGGGCGGGGATGATCTTGCCGTTTTCGGCGATGAAGTCGCGCAGGACGTCGACATCTTTGTAGTCGACTTCTTCCACGTTGGCCACGGTGAAGCGGCAGAAACGCTTGCGCTTGAACAGCAGCGACTGGGTGTTGCGCTTGGGGCGCTTGTCTTTATTGAAACGCTTGGGTGCAGCCATGATGGGCCTTCCTATGTTTTGCTGAATGCTTGGATGTGAAACACAACGCCTTTGCCGTTGCGTGCGTTCGCCAGAAAACCACTGAACTCGCCGGATGCTTCAAGCACCTGCCGGGACAAAGTCTCGGCCAGGGTGCCCAACGCGACCGCCTTGAGCTGCAGCTTGACCAACCGGGGGGTTCCTGCTTCCTCTACCGTCGATTCGTGCTCCAGCACGAGGTTGAGGGCGGGAATGCCAGCGGGTGTGTATCGCAGGGACTGAACCTGCACCACCCTTGCCGACACATGAACCTGATTGGCCTGTGGCGAACTCACGCAGGCGTTCAGGCAGCCTGGGCGCGGGGTTCGCGCGGCTCGCGGGGTTC
>DAIOEI010000515.1:0-1966 GCA_036746335.1 Hydrogenophaga sp.
GCGCACCCTGCTATCGACCCAGGACAACGTGGCCAGCACCCAGGCAGCGCTCAGCACAGACCATGTGCGGCTCTACAAAGCGCTGGGCGGCGGCTGGAGCCCCGAAACCCAACCGGCGCCAGCGCCTGCGCGCTGACACCTGCACCCACACCGAATGGCCATGAGCTCCAAAAAAGAAACCTCCCCTGACGACCTGCAATCCCTGCTCGGACAGGACCGCGTACCGCGCTGGTGGCGCAGACCCATGGTCTGGGTGGTGATCGCCTCATTGCTGCTGCTGGGGCTGGGCTGGAGCTGGTGGCAGGCACAGCAGGCCAGCAAGGCCGCGCCGGTTTATGTGACCGAGGCTCTCAAACGGGGCGATGTCACGCTCACCGTCTCGGCCAACGGCACCTTGCAACCCACCCGCTCGGTCAACATCGGCAGCGAGCTCTCGGGCACGGTCAAGCGCGTGCATGTGGATGTGAACGACCGCATCCAGGCCGGGCAGGTGCTGGTGGAGCTGGACACCGCCAAGCTGCTGGACCAGGTGACGCAATCGCGCGCGGGCCTGGCATCGGCCCAGGCCCAACTGGCACAGGCCGGTGCCACCCTGCAAGAAACACGCGCCACGCTCGCACGGTTCGAGGAGGTGGCTCGCCTGTCGGACGGCAAAGTGCCCTCGGCCGCCGAGCTGGACGCCGCCCGGGCGGCCGTGGAGCGCGCGGTCGCGGGCGAGTCCGCCGCTCACGCAGCCGTGGCCCAGGCCCGCGCCGGCCTGGCAACCAACGAGACCAACCTCTCCAAAGCGTCCATCCGCTCGCCCATCAACGGCGTGGTGCTCAGCCGCACGGTCGATCCGGGCAACGCGGTGGCGGCCTCGTTGCAGGCGGTGACCTTGTTCTCGGTGGCCGAAGACCTGACCCAGCTCAGGCTTGACGTGGCGGTGGACGAGGCCGATGTGGGCGCTGTCAAGGTGGACCAGAAAGCGACCTTCACCGTCAGCGCGTTTCCGGCGCGTCGCTACCCGGCGGTCATCAACCGGGTCGCATTTGGCTCCACCAAGACCGATAACGTGGTGACCTACACCACCACGCTGAACGTGGACAACAGCGACCTGAGCCTGCGCCCCGGCATGACGGCGGCCGCCACCATCGTGGCCAGGGAAGCGAAGGACGTGCTGCTGGTGCCCAACACGGCATTGCGTTTTTCACCTGCCAGCACCGCCGCAGCGCCGGCCGATACCAGCATCCTGTCCAAAATGATGCCCCGCCCACCGCGCAGCACCACCCCCAAGACCGCCGGCACCGATCGTCGCAGCGGCGGCCCGCGTCAGGTCTGGGTGCTGCAGGATGGTCAGCCGATGGCCCTGCAGGTCAAGGTCGGCATCAGCGACGGGCGCAACACCGAGGTCAGCGGCGAAGGCCTGACCGAAGGCATGGCGGTGATCACCGAACAACGCAGCGGAGCGGCGCCGTGAGCCTCCCAGCGGATCGCACCGCCAGCGAAACGCCGCTGATCCGCCTGCGCGGCATCACCAAGACCTATGGCGAAGGCAACACCGCCTTCCAGGCCCTCAAGGGCGTGGACCTGGACATCCACCAGGGCGAGTTCGTGGCCATCATGGGCCCCAGCGGATCGGGCAAATCCACTGCCATGAACACGCTGGGCTGCCTGGACGTGCCCAGCACCGGCGAGTACCTGTTCCGGGGCGTGCACGTGGAAGCGCTCTCGCGTGACGAGCGTGCCCGCCTGCGCAGGCGCTTTATGGGGTTTGTGTTCCAGGGCTTCCACCTGCTTGCTCGCACCTCGGCGCAGGAAAACGTGGAGCTGCCCTTGATCTACCGCAGTGAACCCACCGCCTCGCGCCACCGCCTGGCACAGCAGGCGCTGGAAAGGGTGGGCCTCAAGGGCTGGGAACACCACACGCCGGGCGAGTTGTCGGGCGGTCAGCAGCAGCGCGTGGCGATCGCGCGCGCCATCGTCA